>JAUYMF010000095.1 GCA_030698765.1 Dehalococcoidales bacterium | reverse complement strand
TAGATTTCCATATTGCGGGCGTTCCCCCGCTGCTTCCGGCTAGAAATACGTTCTGGCTCTGGCTGCCGTACTGAGGGGAAAGCCTGACGTGGCTCAGGCTGTCAGCGTCAGCCAGCGTGCCGGTAAGTAACCGTTCCCATTTTGCGCCGCCGCTCAGGCTCCGCCACAGGCTATGCTCAATATGTTCTCCGTTGAAGGTGAGCATAAACAGGGCGCTGTCCCGGCTGTAATCCGGAGAAACCGCTAAATCGATTATACCGTTATCACTGATTTTGGTGTCAATCAGGCTCGCTTGCTTCCAGGTAACGCCGCCATCGGTGGAGTAAGAAAAGGCACTCTCTGTGCCGCTGGTGGCGGCGTAAATGGTACCGCTGGCGGTGAAGTCCGGCGCCATAATTATCCGGGTCTGGGACTGTCCCGTCGGTTTCTGGCGGCTTCTCGTCCAGGTGGTGCCGCCGTCAGTGCTGATGTAGACTTGGGTGCTACCGGCGGCGCCGGCCAGAAGGCTGGCGGTAGGGGCGCTGCCGCTAACAGCCAGTCCGCTGATATCGATGCTGTCCAGGTTATAGGCTGCGCCGATATTGAGATCGATAGCCGTAGAGCTGTCCGGCGCCCACATTCCATAGACCTTGTAGACATCTCCATTATTGCTGGCGCTGTCAATCGCCACGAAGAAGACGCTGTCTTCGCTGGCGATATCATAGTTATCGGGGAAAGCGATGGTGGCCGCCACCGGCGTCAGAGCCTCGATTCTAGCATCACCGATAATCGTGCCCCAGTCATTGTCGCTAATCCGACTGATGATGAAGGTATCGGTTTCGTCGGTGGCTACCGCCAGTAGCTGGCGGTCAGTGGTGAATTCGGGTGAGAAGGCAACCCTGTAGACATCAATGTTGCCCGCGTTGGTGTTTACCCAGCCGCTGAATGGACTGGCTTCGTCCAGTATGTGGACGCCGCCATACTGCGCCGCGTCAGTATCCCTGGTTCCGACGGCGACGAGGTTGTTATTTCCCTGCAAGGTGACCGCGATGCTGGTAATCTCGATGTTATCGCTGCCGGCTCCACCCGGGCTTAACGGCAGCAGGGTGAAGTTTGCCCCGGCATCAACTGATTTATGGACGCTGGAGGCCGTGGCGTAGTAAATAACTGCGGCGTCATCCGGCGCCGTGGCGATATCACTAATAGTATCCTTGACCTTGCCGGTGGCTGTCCAGGTAGCTCCGGCATCGGTAGATCTGAATAGCCTGTAGCTGGTCCCTGATGGGTTGGCGTAGCTGTAGAGGGTGCCGTCAGCGGCCATGGTCAGGTGCTGGACGTTTGAGTCGCTGGCCAGCGCCCATTGGCCGCTCTCGCCTTCACCGGGAATATTAACCCGGGACCATTTAGCTTCATCCGGGAGAGCGTTCGCCGGACCGGGTGCGGAGATTGCGCCTATCAGTCCTAGTAGAAAAGTCAGAGCTAGCGCCAGAGTGCGCGTTCTTGATTTCGCCATATGGCGCATTTTAATCACTCAGAAGAGTGAAAGTCAACTGTCTGCCTCTGGCGCACCCCGTTCCAGAGGCTGTCTCCAGACTGTCATTGCGAGACCCTTCCGACAGAGTCGGAAGGCTTCAGCCCAAGTTCAGCGTTCGACTGAGCTCACGCCGAAGTCCCGAGGGCTTCAGCCCGAGTTCAGCCCGAGGGCGAAGCAATCTGTATGTGGGGAAGGGTACCCCTCACCTCTCAGATTGCCACGTCGCGGAGTTTACACTGAGCGAAGAAACGTGCTCCTCGCAATGACAAATCAAACCAGCCAAATGCAAACATAACCCAGTAATTTGCCAGTACCTGTTTTCCCTGATAGAATATAGTCATGAGATTACGCGCTCTGGAAGTTTACGAGCCTCTTCCTGAACTCAGGGAGCCTCATGCCCTGGTCATGCTGCAGCCCTGGGTGGATGTAGGTAACGTTGGTACCCTGTTGCTTACCTGGTTGGAGTCACACACTCAGGGTAAGGAACTGGCACGGCTGGCACAGCCGGGGAACTTCTTTGATTTCACCCGCTACCGCCCAACCTCTTATTTCAGAGGAGGACGCCGTCATCTGATAATCCCGAACAGCTATATTACCTATGGTAAGGGGCAAGCTCATGATTTTCTCTTTTTCCACCTTATGGAGCCACACAATCAGGGTGAGGTCTACGTTGACTCGATGGTGCGCCTGTTAGCCAGGTTTAATGTCAAAAGATACTGTCTCCTGGGCAGTATGTATGATTATGTCCCTCATACCAGGCCCCTGCTGCTGACCGGCGGGGCTCTGGGCACGGACGCGGAGCATGAGCTGGAGAGACTGGGTATCCAGACCAGTAACTATCAGGGTCCCACGACGATAGTTTCTCTGATACCACAGCGCGCCCCTGACATGGGGATTGAAACGATGAGTCTCATCGTCCACCTGCCGCAGTATACCCAGCTGGATGACGACTACATGGGCGCCGTGCGGATAATGAAGGTGCTCGCCTCTCTATATAATATCCCTGAAGATGAGACCTATATCAAGAAAGCCGAGCAACAACAGGAACAGATTAACGTGGCGCTGGAGAGGAACCCGGAGTTGAAGGCCATCGTCGAACAACTGGAAAGCCATTACGAAGCGCGGGTTCAGAAAAAGAAGGAAGAGGAAACACCTCGGCTGTCACCGGAGATAGAGAAGTTTCTCATGGAGATGGACAAGCGCTTCCGTGAAGGTTAAGTACCTATCTGCACACCCGGCCTCACGGGTGAACAACGTCCAGGAGCTATCCGACTAATGTCGTTCTGAATGAGCACATTCGCTACGCTCAGTATAAACTCCGCGACTGAAGCCCCGTATTAAATACGGGGTCGGCGCGGGGCTGAATTGAAGTTATTTTCATCCCAACACCGGTATCCTTCGCTTCTCCCAGGATGACAATCAGGAATTTTCGGCCAGATTTCTAGATTTTTCTCTTCTTGTTGGAGATATAGTCCACCAGCAGGTATTGCCCCAGGTTATCAGCACTGGTCAGGAATAACCGCCCCTTGTTTAAACGTGTCATCTGGGTGGCAAAGGCGCCGAGAAAACGTCCGCTATCCAGCATAAAGGTGTTGATTACTATTCCCTTCTGGGTACAGATCCTGACTTCTTTCAGTGTTAGCTGCATGGTACGGAGGGTGGGGGGGTACTGGAAGAAAATATGTCCGCCTTCAAAGTGGGCGGTAGGCTCTCCGTCCGTTACCAGTATTATCTGTTTATTGGGGCACCTATCTCTGGTCAGTAGCTTCCTGGCCATAAAGAGACCGTGCTGCATGTTGGTATAGGGGTCAAATTCGTCCCAGTTCATGTAGGTCAGGTCCTCTTTCTTTATCTGCCGGGCGTAGCTGGAGAAACCGACCAGATACAGGCTATCCCGCGGGTACTGAGTCCTGATGAGGCTATCGAGGGCAATCGCCACCCGCTTGGCGGCCTCAAAGTTGCCCCGCATCGGCATTGACAAGCTTAAGTCCAGCATCAAAACGGTGGCCGCCTGTGTCAGGGTTTCTGTCTTGTATACCTCAAAATCCTCGATTTGTAACCTGATGGGCGGCCCATCCGCTTCACGATAGAGGGCGTTGACAATGGTCTTCTGCAGGTGAATCTGGAATTCATCACCGAATTCGTAAGGCTTGGTCTCCTCTATCCTGTCACCGCCGCCACCCCTGGAATCGATGTTGTGCCCACCAATACGGTCTTTCTTGAGCTGGGCAAAAATATCTTCCATCGCCTTCTGCCCTATCTTCCTCATACCGCGGGGCGTCAGTTCATACTTGTTGTCCTTCCGGCGAATGTAACCGGCCTCCTCCAGCACCCTGGCGATGCTGCGCAGCCTTTCCATTTCCTCGGCGGCTTCATCTCCCAGCAGCTCTTTCAGTAATTGCTCGTCCACATCGTCCAGGGAACGGCTGTACTGGGAGTCCTTAAGCTGTGTCTCCAGCGTGTCCATCTTCTGCAGTGATTCCATCAGCTTCAGCGCTTCACTATAGGATATCGATTCTTCCCCGGAGAAGGGGTATTGTTTGGGCAGGTTATCGCTGGGATACAGGGCTTCCAGATTGGCAGCCAGCTTGGACAGTTCGTACTGAGTGCCTTCATCAAGCACCGACCGCAGCAGATTCTCCAGGGATTCCCGGTCTTCCGGGGACAGGCTGTTAAGCAGAGACTGTGCCTGGGCTATCTGCTGCTGTAAACGCTCCATGAGCTCATCCAGATTTTTAGGGGGATTCGGGCCGAAGTAGTTGCCAAACTGCTCCATGAACCTGTCAAAGTCAGGTTCTTCTCCTCTCATGCGATGCTCCAGCATCTGGTTCAGTGCCTCAACCATGTGTCTCATGTTGGCCAGGGCATTGGGGTCCATATCTTTTAATTTCTGTGTCAGCTCCCGGCCGTACGATTCCATGGCGTGTTTCTTCAGCGTATCCATTAGTTCCTGGAACTGCCGCCTGGCTTCCTCGTCCATGAAGTCATAGTCAGTCAGTTCCTTTATCTGGCCGCCGGTATCCCCGGGCAGCCTGTCCAGCTTCTCCCGGTTTTGTGCCGCCATGTCTTCCACGGTCTTTAATAACCTCTGCCGCATTTCCGGGCTTAATTCCCCGGCGCCTTCCTCTGCCTTTTGCCGGGCTTCCTCTAGCCTCCGTTCGATTCCCTCCTGTTCCGTCTTAACGATGTTCTCCAGCTTCTGCCGTATCTCGTCCATTATTGAACTGAGGTTATAGCGGTCTAACTGGTTCTTTTTGCTCTGACGGAGACGTTGCAGCAGTTCCTGTATGCCTGGTAAGCGTCTGCCCTGGTTGTCCCTGATGCCGCCGCGCTGCATCATGCGCAGTACCTGCCCGATGTCGCTGTGGGACATCAGCTCCTTCCCGAGCTTGTCCATAAGCTCGTCGGCATTCAGCTCGAATAGTTCCTGGCTACCATCCCATTCCGAATAACGAAAAATACCCATCTTAGCGCCGATAAACCGTTTTATTTTCCAGTCTGGCCTTGTTCAGTCTCTTGTTCATGTGCAGACCTTCCAGAATAAACTCCACCGCTGAGGCTATCGCTTCGGGTTTCTCCGATTCATTTACTGTTTTTATGGCGTCTGCCAGCCCGACCATTTCTTTGACATTACGCACGTAGCTCCTGGCGTCCATGGAATCGGATACTTCCACGCTGAAGCCGGTGTTGAACTGAGCGACTATCTCCTCCAGTTCGTAAATCTTGTAATAACGGTTGAAAACATTGAGCACCGCTTTCTTTATCAGTTCATCAATGACCTTATCTTCTTTAGTATCATCAAAACTTTCCAGCTCTATCTTGCCGGTGGTTGATGCATCAATATAGGGGAGATCACTGATACGGGGGACCGCCAGTTCCTCACCCAGTTTTACCGCCCGCCTGATGGCGTTACTCAGTATTGTCTCGTAGTTGGTAATTGATACCCTCACGCTCACCCCAGAGCGCTGGTTGATGTCCGCGCTCTTACGGGCCAGGTGTGTCACCTCGGCGATAATCTCTTTCATGTATTGCGGGATGTAAGTCTTCAGCCCGTCTTCTTTGAACTGCCGCCGCTCCATCTCCACAATAGATACTTCTTCCTCGGTGGTCTGCGGGTAGTGTGTCCTGATTTGCGCTCCGTACCGGTCCTTGAGCGGGGTTATTATCCGGCCCCGGTTGGTATAGTCTTCCGGATTGGCGCTGGCAACTAGAAACACATCAAGAGGTAGCCGGATGCGGTACCCTCTAATCTGAATATCCCTCTCTTCCATAAGGTTGAAAAGGCCGACCTGCAATCTCTCCGTCAGGTCCGGAAGCTCATTGATACAAAAAATCCCCCGGTTGGTCCTGGGAATCATGCCGTAGTGAATAGTGAGTTCATCAGAGAGATAACGCCCCTCGGCGACTTTAATCGGGTCAACATCGCCGATCAGATCAGCGATGGCAATGTCCGGAGTAGCCAGTTTCTCACCGTAGCGGTCTTCCCGGCGCAGCCAGCCGATCTCGGTGGCATCCCCTTCGGCGGCTACCTTATCCCGGCATTGTTTGCATATCGGCGCCAGCGGGTCGTCATTGATTTCACAGTCCTTGACAACAGGGATATCCTCGTCCAGCAGGTTCACCAGCAGCCGCATGAGCCTGGACTTGGCCTGCCCGCGCTCGCCGAGGAGGATAATATCCTGTCCCGAGATTATGGCATTTTCAATCTGAGGTATCACCATATCATCGTAACCGATTATTCCGGGGAATATATTTTCCCCCTTCTTTATCAGCTCTATGAGGTTGCGCCTCATCTCTTCCCGCACTGTCACAGACTGATAGCCTGAGGCTTTAAGCTCACCGATTGTCCTTGCTCTCTTCTGTTTGGTCATCACATACCCCTGGTCTTAGATTTACCTTTTTATTTATACGTAACGTTTCATTGCGTTTGAAAAAGCCTTATAGTTTTATTCTAACATAAGTGGAAATCAGAATGCACAAAAAGTAACTGGCGGTTTGGGGGGATTAAGCAGATGCCCGGAGGATATTCTGATCTTTCTACGCTTGTATTTTTCTCCTCTTGCTGGCGATATAATCCACCAGCAGGTACTGCCCCAGGTTCTCAGCATCGGTAAAGAACAACCGCCCCTTGTTGAGACGCGTCATCTGGGTAGTAAAGGCACTCAGGAAACGGCTGCTCTCCAGCATGAAGGTGTTGATTACAATGCCCTTTTGAGTACAGTTCCTGACCTCTCTCAGCGTTAGCTGGAGCGTGCGGGGATTATTGTGTAAGAAGAGTTCCCCGCCCTCATAATGGGCGGTAGGTTCTCCATCAGTTATCAGTATTATCTGCTTGTTGGGGCACCGGTCTTTGGTCAATAGCTTCCGTGACAGGTAAAGGCCGTGCTGCATGTTGGTATAGGGTTCAAATTCGTCCCAGTTCATGTAGGACAGGTCTTCTTTCTTTATCTGCCGGGCGTAGCTGGAAAAACCGACGATATACAGGCTGTCTCTCGGGTACTGCGTTCTGATCAGGCTATCGAGGGCAATAGTCACCCTCTTGGCAGTCTCAAAGTTGCCCCGCATCGGCATCGATACGCTCAGGTCTAGCATCAAAACGGTGGCTGACCAGGTCAGTCCCTCCGTTTTGTGCACTTCAAAGTCCTCGGTACTGAGCTTGACGGGCAGGCCTGCTGTTTCACGGTAGAGAGCGTTCATGATCGTCTTCTGCAGGTGGATATGGAATTCATCGCCAAACTCATACGGTCTGGTCTCATCAATACGTTCTCCGCCGGTGCCCTTCAGGTTGAGGTTGTGCCCGCCGATACGGTCTCTGCGGAACTGGGCGAAAATATCCTCCAGGGCTTTCTGTCCAATCTTTCTCATACCGCGCGGGGTCAGCTCATATTTGCTGCCTTTCAGGTTAATGTAGCCGGCTTCTTCCAGTACTTTGGTAATACCGCGCAGCCTGTCCATTTCCTCGACGGCTTCATCTCCCAGCAGTTCCCGGAGCAATTTCTCGTCCACGGTATCCGGGGAACGGTTTTGCCGGGAGTTCTCAAGCTGATTCTCCAGCTTGTTCATTTTTTGCAGCATTTCTACCAGATCCAGAGCTTCAGCATAGGAGATAGCTCCCTCCTTGAAAAAAGGGTACTGCTGGCACAGCTCATCACCGGGGTACAATGCCTCCAGGTTGTCCGCCAGTTCGGCCAACCGGCAGCGGGTTTCTTCATTGATTATTGACTGTAATAAAGATTGCAGAGCTTTCCTGTCTTCCGGTGACAGGCTGTCCAGCCGGGATTGCGCCTGGGAAATCTG
Organism: Dehalococcoidales bacterium; assembly: GCA_030698765.1. Classification (NCBI taxonomy): domain Bacteria; kingdom Bacillati; phylum Chloroflexota; class Dehalococcoidia; order Dehalococcoidales; species Dehalococcoidales bacterium. The sequence goes on along the minus strand of JAUYMF010000095.1, from coordinate 9,719 downwards.
GTCTTGCAGGCTTTCCGCCAGCTTGTCCAGTTCCGCCAGGTCCCGAGCCGTCATATTCTTGAGCGACTGCAATAGCTGCCGCTGCATTTCCGGGCTTAGCTCTCCTTCACCCCTGGCTGCTTTCTGCCCGGCTGCCTCCAGATTTCTCTGGATTCTTTCCCGTTCCGCACTTATTATCTTCTCTAGCTGCCGGCCAATCTCATCTATCAGCGCTGAGCCGGGTTCGTATTTTTCAAGGTGTCCTTTCTTCATCTCCCGTAGCCGCTTCAGTAGTTCCTGCAATCCGGCTAATTGCTGGCTTTGGTTATCCGGTATCCCAGCGCACTGTAGCGATTGCAATGCTTTTGACAGGTCGCCCTGCGACATCAGCTCCTGTCCGAGTTTGTCCATAAGCTCGTCAGCGTCAAACCCGGACAAGTCCTGTTCTCCGGTCCATTTCGAGTAGCGATAATTGCCCATCTCTTAAACTCTATCCCGGCGGGAATAGACCTCTATTTAATTCTAGCACAGGGATAATTAGACAACAAACCAGAATCGCAATTAATACCTGTCTCATTGACAATATTGACAAGGTGCAAGCTATCAGCCATAATTGCCCTGACAGAACATAACATCATGTATTTAAGAGGATGACAGTGACTGTTTGGGCTTTAATTCCGCTTACCACCTGTCTTATTTATATAGCCTTGCTCATCCTGACGTTGCCCTCTGTAGAAAGGCGTATCAACAAGATATTCGCTCTTTATCTCACCGCGGCGGCTGTTTGGAGCTTTACTTCCTTTATGCTCCATTTAAATGCTTTCCCGGAGCAAGCTCTATTCTGGAATGAACTTCTGGTAGTAGCTCTGGTCTGGACCCTGATTACCTACTACCATTTTATCCTTGCTTATACGGCCAAACCCGCCGGTATGGCGTTATATCTTGGCTATGGCATGGTATTGCTGTTGCTGGTATTCAGCCTCGGGGGTTTCATTGTCCGGGATGCTTATGTTATTGATGGAGTGTTATACCACGACATTGGAATCTCTCTCTACTTTATCGGCGCCTTCGCCTACATTTTTATTGTCAACGGCTTATATCAGCTCATAAAGCAGTACCGTAGCTCTAATGACTGGGTAGAGAGAAATAGAATAGTATACCTGATTGCCGGCTGGAGCATATTAATGCTTCTCAGCAGCACCAATCTCATTATGATACCTGCTATCGCCGGTATCCCTCTGGACCATATCGGCAGTCTGATTAACGTCTTAATCATTGCCTATGCTATCCATAAATATCAGCTCCTTGACCTCAGGCGTATCATGCGAAAAGGGTTGGTTTATTCAGGCCTGACGGTGTCCTTCACGGCGATGTACCTGTTGCTACTCTTTGTCCTGCAGACATTCTTTCAGGACTGGATGGGCTACAGCAGCCTGACACTGGCCGCTGCCCTTGCCTTTTTGATTGCCGTGCTCTTTAATCCCCTGAGAAGCCTTATCCAGAAATGGTTAGACCGTCTCTTCTACCGTGAGACCTATGACTACCGTCAGATATTGCTTAGCTTCTCCGATAAGATAAGTAACGTTCTTGATCTTGGTGAACTGGCGCAAAGTATACTGGAGCCTCTGGTGAAGGCGATGCATGTCAAGCAGGTGGCTTTACTTTTTCCCGGTGACGAGAGTAATGACTTCAGTACCAGGTTTGTTCAGCAGGTTGGTAAAGAAGGAACGCTGGCTAAATTAAAGTTGCCTGGTGACAGCCCGATTGTCTCCTGGCTAAGCGGGGAGGGGAAATCTCTGCGGCGGGAGTTCATGGATAACATCCCGCAGCTTAAAGGTCTCTGGGACGCGGAAAGAGCCGTCATCAGCGCCCTCGAAGTAGATCTGTTTTGTCCAATAAGAAGCAAAGGTAGTCTAATTGGTATCCTGGCTCTGGGCAAAAAACAGTCCGGCTCCTCATATTCAGATGAAGAACTGGACTTACTGATGACCATGGCCAATGAGGCGGCGATAGCTCTGGAGAATGCCAGGATACTTGATAGACTCAAGAGTCAGCAGCTCAGGGTAGAACAGCTGCTGACACAGGCGGTTCTGGCGCAGGAGGACGAGCGAAAGAGAATTTCTGTGGACCTTCATGATAGTGTTGCCCAGTGGCTGGTAGCTGCCGTCTATGGCACTCAGACCTGCAGCCAGGTTCTGGCCGGTAACGGTAATCGCAATGGTAACGACGAGGTCCGGAATGAACTGGTGACGGTGGAAAATACGGTCACCAAGAGCCTGAAAGAGTTGCGCCGGGTAGTGATTGGTCTGCGTCCGCCCGCTTTAGATGAGCTTGGTCTTAGCCACGCCCTGCGGCAGAGCCTTGAAGATTTGAAAGTCGATGGTTTAGAATGCACCTATAGCGAGGTGGGTATACCATTGCGGCTGCCCTCAAGTGTCGAAATCGCTGTGTACCGTGTGGTACAGGAAGCGCTGAACAATATTCGTAAACACGCTGATGCTACTAAAGTAGACCTTAATTTTGAATGTAATGAACATCGGCTTCTGGTTGAAATCACTGATGATGGTAAAGGTTTTGATCTGTCGCAGACACTGGATAGCGCCATCTCCGTCGGCCATATCGGTTTACTGGGCATGAAACAGAGGGCGGAGATGTTGGGCGGGGACATAAGGGTAAAAACAAGGGAAGGGATGGGAAGTACCGTGACCTTGAGTCTTCCCATTAACCCCCGGACGGAGGGAGGATAGATGGACACTATCCGGATCTTGCTGGTTGATGACCACCAGGTTGTACGGGAAGGGTTGCGCCGTATGCTGGAGCTTGAAAGTGACCTGAAAGTTGTGGGTGAAGCCTCTGACGCTAAAGAAGTCTTTAACCTGGTGGAGTCAGTATCCCCGGAGATAATCTTAATGGATATCAAGATGCCCGGGTCTGACGGGATTGAACTCACTAGGCGCTTAAAAGAGAGGTTCCCGTCCTGTAATATCATTATGTTGACTCTCTATGATGAGTATTTGACACAGGCTATTGAGGCCGGGGCTGTGGGTTATCTCCTGAAGGATATTAAGCGCGAGGAACTGCTGAAAGCCATCAGGGCTGTTCATGAAGGACGCTCACCACTGAACCTGTCTCTTACCCAGAAACGATTAGCCGAGCTTGCTATGCCATCAGAGAGTCAGCAGCGGGCCAACCTCTCCGAACGGGAATTAATCATACTTAAACTGATCGCTGACGGGATAACTACCAGGGAAATTTCCAGCCAGCTTTTCTTGAGTGAGGCTTCTGTCAAGAGGAGCGTGCGTATCATATTTGAAAAGCTCGGCGTGCGCAATCGCTCTGAAGCGGTATCAGAAGCTTATAAGAAAGAGTTGATTTAATACCGGTTGACCTTCCGCCAGTACCATACCCTTTTATCTGTCTGAATCGGACTTCTATCAAAGATCCCCGCCCGGACGATACTTTGGTTTCAATAAACTGAGCTCTTTTTACCGGCAGCGTTAACCTTTTGCTACTTTCGAAGCTCGGTAGCACCCGCTAGAATCAATTTAGCGTATTACATTACTGTTGTTCCCTCCCATTTAAAATCACCCTTAAAGGAGGCCGGAATGGGGAAAATACGTATCCTCGTGGTTGATGATCACCAGGTAGTGCGGGAAGGGCTGCGCCGTATGCTGGGACAGGAGGAAGACATAGAGCTCGTTGGTCAGGGTGCTAACAGTGAAGAAGCGCTGTTCCAGATAGAGATACTTTCTCCGGACATAGTACTGATGGATATCAAGATGCCCGGAGTGGATGGAATTGAGATTACCCGGCAGCTGACGCAGCAAAAATATCCTTGTAAGGTAATTATGCTGACTTTTTATGATGAATACATCAATAACGCTATGGAAGCCGGGGCAAAGGGTTACCTGCTGAAGGATACCAAGCGTGAGGAGTTGCTCCAGTCAATCAGACGGGTTTATCGTGGTGAAGTTGTTGTTGGTCAAAGCGTTATTACTAACCCTCGGAATGGCTATGAAGGCGGGCGTGGACTGATGGCAGAAGCTCGTCTTCCTGAGCGACCTGTTGTCGGAGATACCATGCTCGAAGAGGTATTGCTGGTTTTACCTCCTCCTGTTGATGCTGGCCAGTTGATGAGATTCGCCAGCGAGGTGGAGGAGGCGCTTGATTCACGTGTACTGCAGGTGGTTGGTTCCTGGCATGAGGGCACCGCCCTCACCATCAGCCTGGCCAGGGCTTTACAGGTGACGGACATACTGGCCCGGCTGACGGAGATGGCTGAGATAAAAGCGATAGAGGAAGAGCCGCCGAGTGGAGAAACCAATACCAAGTTGATTCAGAAAGCTACCGCCGTACCCAGGCTGCGGGATAAACTCTGCAAGACTATTTTTGTGACCCTCGGAGATGGGGCTATGGTAAGCTAGTATGGTACGCCTGAAACTTCGCTAACTCTTCTGAAGGTATTATTCAAGACATCCAGAGAGCCGTAGATGACGATACTGTCACCATCGTTTATTTTTTCATCATCATTCGGTAAAGGTATCCACCGGTCACCCCGCTCAATGCCGATTACCAGCAACCCTTTATCCCGGCAGGTATCCTGTGAAACACAACTGCTTAATACAGGCAAATCAGGTTTAACGGGCATTCTCACGATACCGTAACCTTCCAGGAGATGCAGAAGTTCAGCGGGAGTGCCTTCTTCTCCCAAGTGCCTGGCGAACCTTTTACTGATGAACCCCTCCCATCTTTTTGTGATGCCGCCATACTTCACAATCAGGTACAGAGCGTAAACATATAAGAGAACAACGAGGAAAATAAGCGTTGTCTCCCAGCTTCCTCCACTTGTGACCACCGAAGATGTGGCGGTAACAACCACGGCAACAATCCCCGCGTGTCCGAGCATCATAAGCGCCATGACAATACGTCTTCTTTGAGGATGGTTTACCACGCTCTCGGCTTCCCGGGTGGTGAAACCGGTCCCGGTGAAAGATGACAGTGCCTGGAAGCGCGCCCTTTGCGAGTCCATCCCTGTCAGCATTAAAAGGGCGGACGCAGCCGTAACGACGAGAAAGGAAGCGAGTATAAGCAGTAAGGTGGGCAATATCAGAATCAATCCGTTCATGTGCTAAACCTCCGAATCCTGATCCGGAAAAAGAACATCACAATAAATTTTACCATACGGCCGTTCTACGTCAAAGTGGACCCAAATGAGGGCAGTCTGGTTCACACCCCGTCTATTCACCCATAACCTGCACGATGACCTGCCTGGAGCGAGGCCGGTTATCAAAGTCCACCACCACTATTTGCTGCCAGGTACCCAGAAGCAGTTTCTTATCATTGAAAGGGACTACCAGTGAGGCGCCCAGGAGCGAGGCACGGACATGCGAGTAGCCGTTACCGTCACCCCAGCGGCGGTCATGGCCATAAGAGATATCGCGGGGGACAACCCGCTCCCACATATTCTTGAAGTCGGAGATTAAACCGGGCTCAAACTCAATAGTAGTGATACCGGCCGTCGAGCCGGCAATGAAGATAGTAACCGTACCGCGGCTGACACCAGCCCCGGCAACCTGGCGTTCCACTTGAGCCGTGATATCAATAATATCGCACTGTCCTTCAGACTGAAGGCTGATTTCTCCGGTGATGACCATTTTCACGCTACCTCCTGCTTAAGATTAAATACTTTTATAGTCATAAATTATAAGGGAAAGACGGAGAAAGAAGAAGACGTGACTCAACTGGCATCCATTTCCTCAAAGTAACATTGACAAACCGGATAATCAGCATTAAACTCTGATACTTGGAGCAACCGAGCAGAGACGCCGGTGATCGCAGGATAGAAGAGAGGTATCGCCATGAAAGTAAAGGAGCTTCTGGATAAGAAAGGGCGTGCAGTTATTACCATCGGGCAGAATGAGACCATCGAGGCAGCCATTCAGAAACTGGTCGGGAATAGCATCGGCGCGCTTCCGGTGTGTGATACCAAAGATAAAATACTGGGTATCGTTTCCGAAAGAGACCTGCTGAAGGAGTGCTCCAAAAGCAGTAAGAAGATTGACAGTACGCGGGTCAAAGACGTGATGACCCGGGATGTAGCCATTGGACTCCCTGAAGATGAGCTGGACTATGTCCGGAGCATCATGACCCAGAAACGCATCAGACACCTCCCCATCATGGCCGGAGCCAGGCTTGAGGGCATAATCTCGATGCGGGACATCATCGAGACGCAACTGGAAGAGTCCCGGGCACAGGTGCGCTTTTTTAACGATTATGTTTCAGGGGGCTATGTATAATCTGGGCTTAAAGGAAGGCGCGAACGCCCGTGTCACACCAGTGCCGGAGGTAATTCATCCCAGAGGATATCCCCCATCTCAAAGACCGGCCCATGCTCACAGACCAGCTTCAATCCATTTTGAGTCTTCAGCGTGCAACCGTAGCAGACCCCCCGCCCACACCCCATCCTCATCTCCAATGAAACCTGCACCGGTTTGTCCTTTAATTCCGGCATTTGCGCCATTGTCCGATACATCGGCAGCGGCCCGCAGGCAAAGACCTGGTCTGCCCGATCTGCATAGTCCGGTAGAAGGCCGGTTATCATACCCATCTTACCCGTAGTGCCGTCATCAGTAGCGCAGGCCACATTAATCTCGGCAGGCAGCATACGTTCCGGGTAAAGACACGCCGCCGTCTGCGCGCCCGCCAGCAGGGTTATCCTGCATCCTTTCCGCAACGCCTCCTGTGCCAGATAGCATAACGGAGCGATGCCGATACCGCCGCCAACCAATAGCAGTTCCTGTGAAGCGGGATAGATTGAAAAACCGTTGCCCATCGGTCCTGATATATCCAGTTTATCTCCTGCCTGACGCCGGGACAGCCAGCGTGTCCCCTTACCAATCACGCTAAACAAGAAGGCAACTTTACCATCATCCACCTGATGGATACTTAACGGACGGCGCAGCGTAGTCTCTTCCCCGCAGCGCACCATGACAAATTGCCCCGGCCTGGACTCGGAAGCTATCTCCGGGGAGTCCAGCCACATCAGATGGAAACCGGAGGAGACACCAGTCACGGAAACAATGGGGGCAAGTACCTGTTTCAAGACACCTCCTTTCCCTGTTCTACTACTTAACCCCTTTGAGGCTGTCCAAAAATATCATTCTGAAGGAGCGGAGCGACTGAAGAATCTGGGTGTGGAGTGGTAAACAGGTAGACATCACCCCTCACTACCCGGATTCTTCGCTGAGTTTACACTGAGCAAAGCGAATGTGCCCAGAATGACAATTTTCTTCTCGGACAGCCTCTTACAATCTCCCTTTTGGTTTGAGGCTAACACCCTCTTAACTCTCCCGCTATTACGGCACTTGTTGTCGCAACCCCTTGTTGCGATACTCCGGTAAGGGCTGCGCGCTGTAAGTCTGACCTCCATTGACCAGCGCCTCCACCGCCGCCCGGGCGGTATCCAGCGAGGTGAAGCAGGGAATACGCTTCTCAGTGGCGGCACGGCGTACCTCAAAGCCGTCCCGGAGCGGGATACGTCCTCCGGTAATCGTATTGAGCACTCCATTTACCGTACCTTCATTAATGACATCGATGACATTAGGGTGGCCTTCACTCAGTTTTTTGGGTATCGTCTTTACCGGCAGCCCGGCGGCCTCAATCATGGCAGCAGTGCCTTCAGTGGCATAGAGCTTATAGCCGATTGATGCCAGCCTGCGGATAATGGGCAGCGCTTCCGGCTTGTCCCGATCGGCAATGCTGAGCAGTATCGCCCCCTGAGGCGCCAGCATCAGACCGGCGGCCAGAAGCACCTTGGCCAGAGCGGCATTGAAGGTATAATCAATCCCCATGACCTCGCCGGTGGACTTCATCTCAGGGCCGAGATAAGTATCAACCCCGACCAGTTTTGACATCGAAAAGACCGGGGCTTTAATAGCAATCAGCTCCCGGCTTTCCCTGAGCCCGGTCTGGTACCCCTGTTCCCTGAGGCTCTTACCGAGCATCACCTTGGTGGCCACATTGACCATGGGCACTCCGGTAACCTTGGAGATAAAGGGGATGGTACGGCTGGAGCGAGGGTTTACTTCCAGCACGTAGATTGATGAACCCTGGTCACCAACCCCCGGCATGATAACAAACTGGATATTCATCAGCCCCTTGATTTTCAACTCCAACCCGATGCGCACCGCGTAATCAACAATAGTCTCCACTTCCTGCGTGGAAAGGTTCACCCCGGGATAAACCGCCATGGAGTCGCCGCTGTGCACCCCGGCCCGCTCGATATGCTCCATGATACCGGGGATAAAGACGGTCTCGCCATCACCGATGGCGTCGACCTCCACCTCCTTACCCTCCAGGTACTTATCAATCAGTACCGGGTGTTTGGTATCAAGCTCCATCGCCAGCTTCATGTAGCGGACAAGCTCGCTGGCGTCATGGACAATCTCCATAGCCCGGCCGCCGAGGACATAGCTGGGACGAATCAGCACCGGATAACCGATGATCTTGGCGATGTTGAGCGCGTCATCGACAGAGGTTACCCCGGCTCCCGGTGGCTGGGGAATACCTAATTCGCTGAGAAATTTCTCGAACCGTCCCCGGTCACTGGCCAGGTCAATAGCATCCGCGCTGGAACCAAGGATAAGCAGACCGGCACGGGATAAAGGCTGGGAGAGATTGATGGCCGTCTGCCCGCCGAACTGCACTATCGAGGCCGGGGCAGCGCCGGCCGGAATATCAGGGAGGGCTTGCCCGCCCTCATTCTCCAGGATATCACGCAGGCTCTCCTCGTCCAGGGCTTCAAAATAGAGGCGGTCACTGGTATCGAAATCAGTAGAGACCGTCTCCGGGTTGGAGTTGACCATGATGCTCTTGAAACCGGACTCCTGTAACGCCCAGGCGGAGTGGACGCTGCAATAGTCGAACTCGATACCCTGGCCGATGCGGATCGGCCCGCTGCCAATGACCACCGCCCGGTTCTCACCGACCGGTTTCGCTTCGTTCTCCTGCTCGTAGGTGCTGGAGAAATAGGGGGTGGCGGCGTCAAACTCGGCGGCACAGGTATCAACCATCTTGTAGACGGGACGGATTTGCCACTGGTGGCGCGACTGCCTGACTTGCTCCGGCAGCCGGTCAGCCAGGGTGCCAATCTGCTCATCGGAGAAGCCGAGACGCTTTGCTTGCAACAATAGCTCCGGCGTCAGTGTTTCCGCCAGGAGACGCTTCTCCATGTCGACAATGTTCCGCAATTTGTCCAGGAACCAGAAGTCAATTTTAGTGCGTCCCGAAAGCTCCTGCGGGGTTATCCCTCGTCTCAAAGCCGCCATCAGCGCCCACAACCGGAGGTCGTTAGGTTCCAGAGGGTAGTGACCGATGCTGGTGCCCGGCTCCCATTTCAGGTCTTCCCAGAGCAGGGAGCGGTTGCCGAACTCCAGGGAGCGCACCGCCTTCTGCAACGCAGCCTCAAAGCAGCGGTCAATGGCCATCACCTCACCGGTGGCTTTCATCTGCGTGCCCAGGACACGGTCGCCCGACTCAAACTTGTCAAAGGGCCAGCGCGGAATCTTGACCACGATATAGTCCAGCGCCGGCTCGAAGGAAGCCATCGTCTTGCCGGTAACGGCGTTGGGGATTTCATCGAGCCGCTTGCCCACAGCTATCTTGGCGGCAACGCGGGCAATGGGGTAGCCGGTGGCCTTACTGGCCAGGGCGGAGCTGCGGCTGACGCGCGGGTTGACTTC
>JAUYMF010000094.1 GCA_030698765.1 Dehalococcoidales bacterium | reverse complement strand
GGACTTCACCGCCAGCGGTACCATTTACGCCGCCACCAGCGGCACAGAAAGTGCCTTTTCTTACTCCGCCGATGGCGGCGTTACCTGGAAGCAAGCGAGCTTGATTGACACCAAAATCAGTGATAACGGGATAATCGATTTAGCGGTTTCTCCGGATTACAGTCAGGATAGCGCCCTGTTTATGCTCACATTCAACGGAGAACATACCGAGCATAGCCTATGGCGGAGCCTGAGCGGCGGCGCAAAATGGGAACGGTTACTTACCGGCACGCTGGCTGACGCTGACAGCCTGAGCCACGTCAGGCTTTCCCCTCAATACGGCAGCCAGAGCCAGACCGTATTTCTAGCCGGAAGCAGCGGGGGAACGCCCGCAATATGGAAATCTACCGATAACGGACAGTCTTTCATTCGCCTGATCGCCCCGCTGGCTATTGATATACTGGTGGTTGCCGGTGATAATACGCTTTTTCTCGGAAGTTATGACGGCAGTAACGGCCTGGTCTACCGTACCACCAGCGGTGACCTGCCCTCTGCCACCGATAATACCACGGCGGGCAGTCAGCCGCTGTCATCCATCGCCCTCTCACCTGATTACACACAGGATAAGACTCTGCTCGCCGGAAATAGCATCGGCTTTGTCCACTGGTCTGACGATAATGGCAACTCTTTCAGACAACTGGGCCAGCAGCTACCTCCCAACTCCTCCGCCACCGGTGCAATAACCGTCACCTTTGACCCTCGTTTCAGCAGTAACCGGACGGTGTATGCCGCGAGCGATGTGGAAACAACCACCACCAACAAGAAACGCGTTTTCCGCTTCATCATCGGGAAGAGTGACGCCTGGGAAAGCATTGATGGTTCTTTGCCTGCTGGCAGCCGTCTCAGTCAGATTACCGTATCAGACGATGGCACTTTGTACGCCACCAACCTGCAGGCTGTAGACACGGTGAACAAGAAAGGGGGCATGGAGCGCTCGCTCAACCCTGCCTATCCCCTGGGGCCGGGCTTTGAGACGGTGACCCGCGGACTTGATGATAGCGCCACCCTGAGTGGACTGTGGCGGCACGGCAGCCAGCTATGGTCGATTGATACCCGGAATACCCGGTTAATGACCTACAATGATAGCCTGACCCAATCAGTTACCCTGACGGCGCCGCCCGACGGGATGTCAGGCGCTGACACCGGCAGTGTCAGCCTTGACTGGGAGACGCTGAAGGGAGCCACCGGGTATCAGTGGCAGCTTAATTATGATGACAACTTCTCGACGATACCCGACGGGTTTGAGGGAGAGACTGCCAGCAGCTCAGCGCGGTTGCCATCTCTCCAGATGAACACCACCTACTACTGGCGGGTAAGAGCCACCGAGCCGGTACTCAGCCGGTGGTCTGAGAAACGGTCTTTTACCACCAGCCTGGGCACCCAGAGCACCACCATCACTGCCCCCGAGCTTTACAGTCCCGAAGCCGGTGCCAGCGGGGTACCGATTAAACCGGTCTTCCAGTGGAGTGCCATTGCCGGGGCCGACAGCTACGAGCTAATAGTATCCACGGACGCCTCTTTTTCCAATCCCACAATCCTGAAAATAGAAAGCTACGCTCTGCCCGCCACTGCCTGGCAAAGCACCACCAGGCTGGATTATGACACTACCTACTACTGGAAGGTGAGGGCGAGCAGCCCCGATAGCTACAGCTCATGGAGTGCCGTAGGAGCTTTCACCACAGAAGCGCTCCCCGGACCACAACCCCCGGAGAAATCAGCGCCGACGGTAGCCCCATCGTCATCACCAGTGCCATCATCGTCACCGCCTCCACCCTCGACGTTACCCCCATCCCAGTCAGCCCCCGCCGATTGGACAATATACCTCATCGGCGCCCTGATGCTGACCATAATACTGCTGTCGGTTATATTACTGGTGGTGGTATCAGCGATAAGACGGGCTTGACTTGCCGGAGAGGACGAGCGAATCAGTAGTCGAGTACAAAGACCTGAGTACTGAGCGGCACGTTTGACCTTGTAAAAGACAACTTGGGCTGATGGCTCAGACCGCTTACTCCCATTTCCTTGAGGAATCTATCCACCGGTTCCAGTTTCCCCTTCAGCGCCTCAGTCTGATAGTGCATCGGGATCACTGCTTTCGGCTCAAGCTGTCGCACAATCTCGGCAGCCACGGCGGCATCAATAGTAGACTCCCCGCCTACCGGCAGCAGCAGCACGTCCACACTGCCAATCTCCTCAACCTGCCCGCTGGTAAGAGGGTGCCCCACGTCACCAAGATGACATACCGTGATGCCGTCTATTTCCATGAGGTAAGCGGTGTTCTTACCCCGACTGGCTCCCTTCTCCGCATCATGGAAGGTCGATATCCCGATAATCAAGACGCCGCTGATTTCATATTCACCCGGTCCCGTAACCAGTTTTGGCTCTCCGGCGATACCCTGAACATAAGAATGACCGGTATGCTGGTGACTCACAGTAATGATATCCGCCGCTGGCTTGCCCAGGGAATAGCCTAAATCAGGAGAATAAGGGTCAGTAATCAGGGTTACCTTTGAACCCTTGATTTTGAAACAGGAATGTCCCAGCCAGTTAATATCCATTATTACAAATTCAGTTGGAATTCGGACGTTATCAATTCGGAAAATACAACCTGACTGATTGATGTCCGTCTGCCTAAATATAGCATGAATGACCTGGCCGGTCAATGCTACTGAGAGTCTTGCACACCCAGCGTACAAAGGGTATACTAAAACTACCGGATAACGCCGGGAGGACTCAAGACCCGGAGCAAAATACACGCGATATGTTCACCGAAGAAATAGCCGGCTTTATTACCGAAGTATCATACGAACAACTCCCTCCGGCAGTAATTGATGCCGGTAAAATGGCCATACTTGACTGCCTGGGGGTTACCCTGGCCGGGAGTACGGAAACTTCCGGCAGGATAATCAGCGATTATGTCAAGGGTAGAGGGCGACCTGAAGCTGGAGTTATCGGGCGGGGTTTCAAAACATCGGCTGACCAGGCCGCCTGGGCTAACGGCACACAGGGGCACGCCCTGGACTATGACGATTACTTTATCCCCGCCCACCTGACGCCTTACCACCCCACCGTCGCTATTTTACCCGCCGTCTTAGCGGTAGCCGAGGAAAACCACCGCTCCGGCAGGGATGTCCTGCTCGCCTACAACACCGGCTTTGAAGTCGAGGCCAGGATTGCCACCGTGTGCATCCAGCAGCAGTACGACCTGGGCTGGCACACCACCTCCACTCTGGGCAGCCTGGGCGCGGCGGCGGCGGTCGCCAAAATACTGGGGCTTGATGATGAAAAGACCAGGACGGCGCTGGGTATCGCCGGTTCAATGGCCGGAGGCATCAGGAGAAACTTCGGTACCATGACAAAACCCCTTCACGCCGGTAACGCCGCCAGAAACGGGGTGATTGCGGCCACGCTGGCTCAGAGCGGCTTCACCGCCGATGAAAACATCCTTGACGGGCCTCTGAACTACTGCCAGGTCCTGGGCGGGGAAACCGTTCAGCGGGCGGGAACGCCGGAGATACCGCGGGGAGTCAGTACAGACTTCTATATCGTTTCTTCCGGTCTGGCGTTAAAGCCCTACCCGTCCTGTGCCTACACCCACTGGGCGATTGATGCCGCCCTGGAACTAAAAAGGAAAGAGGGAATCGACCCGGCGGAGATTGTTGAGGTCGAATGCCGCACCAGCTCCGGCCTGCCGGGTCTCTTGATATATTCCCGCCCGCGAACCGCCCTGGAGGGCAAGTTCAGCCTGGAATACTGTGTGGCAATCGCCCTTATTGACGGTGAGGTAACCCTGAAGCAGTTCGCTGATAAAAAGGTCGGCGAGCCGTTGGTGCAGGAACTGATAACCAGGGTACATTACGCTCATCCCCCGGAGATGGGAACGGGGCTACTCGGACTGAGAGGCGAGGTAGTGGTCAGTCTCCGGGACGGCAAGACTTACTCACGCCGGGTGGATGTCGCCAGGGGTGACCCGCAGAACCCCCTGACCGAAGAGGAAGTAGCCAGCAAGTACCGCGACTGTGTCCGTTTATCGCTGACGCCGCAGGACACGGAGAGGTCGCTGGAGATGATTTCAAATCTTGAATCAGTTAAAGACATCGCCGAACTAATGAATATTTTGACTTTCAAGAGCGCCGATTGCTGATGGAATACCCGACCTGACCAGAAAACACCAGAAAGACTTTAACAGAGGAAGACGATGCCCAAACTGCTTGAATACCAGGGGAAACGACTGCTGAGAGAATGCGGTATAGCTGTCCCCGAAGGGGAGATTGCCTCCACACCCGGAGAAGCCCGCCGTATAGCCGAAAGACTGTCCCGGCCCGTAGCCGTCAAGTCGCAGATTGAGACCACCGGGCGCTTCAAAGCCGGCGGTATCAGGTTCGCTGAAACCCCGGCGGAGGCGGAAAGCGCCGCCGCTGAGCTACTCGGCAAAGAGATTAAAGGGTTCAGGGTGGAGAAGGTCCTGGTCGAAGAAAAGCTGGCTGTTGAGCTGGAATTTTATGTCAGCATCGCCGTCAATGACTCCTACAAGGTCAAGGGACCGGTCCTGATGCTCAGCACCGAGGGCGGCGTTGATATCGAAGAGGTAGCGTCAAAATCGCCGGAGAAAGTAGCCGGTATGAATATCGATATCCTCAGCGGGCTGAATACCGATGATGTCAAAAAAATGGTCTCGAAGCTCGGCATCAGCGCGCCTCTGGTGGACCCGCTGAGTGAAATTATCGGCAAACTCTATGGCGTATTCCGGAAGTACAGCGCCCGCAGCGCGGAAATCAACCCCCTGGTAGTGACCGCCGACGGCAATATTTACCCGGCAGACTGCCGCGTTGTCATTGATGAAGCCTCCGTATTCAAGTACCCGGAGCTGGAAATGAGCTATCCACGCGATATAGGGCGGGCGCCCACGGAACTGGAATGGCTTGCCTGGAAGGTGGAGGAGACAGACTACCGGGGGATAGGCTACTTCGTGCAGATGGCAACCGAGTTTAAGCCGGGAGAGGGTTATGTGGGCTTCCACGGGATTGGCGGCGGCGGGGCGATGCTGGGAGCTGACGCCCTGATACGTCACGGACTCAAGCTCGCCGACTACGCTGATACCAGCGGCAGCCCGACGGCTTCCAAGGTCTACCGCATCGTCAAGCTTATCTTCGCCCAGCCCAACATTGACGCCTATGTGCTGATGGGGCCGGTAGTCGCCAACCAGGAGCAGTGGCACCATGCCCACGCTCTGGTCAGGGCGTTACGGGAAGAACTGGAACACCGTCCCGGCTTTCCGGTAATCATCCTGATCGCCGGTAACAAGGAGGCCGAATCCCTGGAAATTCTAAGGGAAGGTCTGAAAGGGCTTCCCGCTAATATCGAAATCTACGGACGGGATTATGTTTATAAGGTCGATGATATTGCCCGGCGACTTAAGGAGCTTATCGCCGACTACAGAAGGGCTGAGAGGGTATAGCACGATGACAGACTGTGGATTTTCCTTCCGCACCGGCAAAACGGTGATTGATTATGAGAAGTGCCGGGACTGTGAAAGCTACGCCTGCGTTAAGGCATGCAGCCTCTTCGGCACCAGCCTGTTCCGCGTTGAGGATGGTAAGCCGGTGCTCATTCCGGAGCCGGAGGAAGCCGGGCGGCGCTGCATCGAGGACCTGACCTGCGAGCTTTACTGCCAGGCTTACGGCAACAAGGGACTGAAGATCGTCCTCGATATGTTCGGACTGGACGAATATAGAGATAAAAACGGACTTGGTTAGACAGGGAGAAAAATGGCAATACTGGTAGATGAGAACACGCGGGTACTGGTGCAGGGAATCACCGGCCGCGAAGGCAGCGCCCGCACCAGGTTCATGCTCGATTACGGGACTAACGTACTCGGCGGCATCACCCCGGGGCGGGGTGGCAGCGAGGTGTGGGGAGTCCCGGTATATAATACCGTCAAAGAAGCTATTGAAGCCCACGGCCGGATTGACGCCAGCGTCACTTTTGTCCCCGGGCCGCAGGTCAAAGACGCCGTGGTTGAAGCTATCGAAGCCGGAATTAAATTCATCGTCGTTCCCGCCGAGCGGGTGCCCCTGCATGATAGCCTGGAGATGATTACCCTGGCCCGCAAAAAGGGGGCGCTGATACTCGGCCCCGGCTCGCTGGGACTGCTCAGCGCCGATAAAGCGGCCATGGGCTGGCTGGGCGGCTCTGAGGAATTTGCCCGGGAAATCTTCAAACCGGGCCCCGTCGGCGTCATGTCCCGCAGCGGCGGGCAGACGAGCACCGTGGTCTGGAGCGTAACCTCAGCCGGACTCGGTATCAGCACGGCGATGCATGTCGGCGCTGAACCGGTGGTCGGCCTGAGCTTTGCCGAACTGCTGCCCCTGTTTGAAGAAGATACGCAAACCGGAGCGGTAGTCCTGTTCGGGGAGATCGGCACCGTGGCTGAAGAGGAAGCCGCCGAGGTCATCAAGGAAGGCCGGTTTACCAAGCCGCTGGTGGCTTACATTGCCGGGCGGACACTGCCTTCCGGGATGAGGTTCTCCCATGCCAGCGCTATCATTGAAGGCGGCAGGGGCACCGCGGAAAGCAAGGTCAAAGCCCTGGAAGAAGTGGGGGCGCATGTCGTGGAAAGCCCCCAGGAGATTGCCACAACCCTGGTCAGAATCTTGAAGGCTGGTGTTGCAAAATGATGGTACTGCGCTCGATGCTTTTTGTCCCCGGGAACAGCATGAGGATGATTACCAAGGCAGTAACGCTCCCCGCCGACGCTATAATATTAGACCTGGAAGACGCCGTACCCCTGCCGGAGAAAGCTACCGCCAGGGTTATGACCAGAGACTCAATCCAGGCAGTCAGGTCCGGCGGCTCTTACGTGTTTGTCCGGGTGAACGCTCTCCCCACCAAACTGACCGGCGAGGACATCAGATATACCATCGTCAAAGGCCTGGATGGCGTCATGCTGCCCAAGACGGAGGCCGGGGCGGACGTGATTGAGCTGGACAATATGCTCCTGGACGCTGAGAAAAGCCAGGGACTGGAAATCGGCAGCCTCAAGATAGTGGCGTTAATCGAGTCGGCAAAAGGCGTCGTCAACGCTTACCAGATTGCCTCTGCCAGCCCGCGTCTGGCCGCCGTTTGCTTCGGGGCTGGAGATTACTACGGAGACCTGGGGCGGAACGTTGCCTCCCTTTCCCCGGAACAGACCGAGCTGCTATACGCCCGCTCCCAGGTGGTCAACAGCAGCCGCGCCGCCGGAGTTCAGGCGATAGATACGCCCTTCTTCGGGCTGCTGACCGATAAAGAAGGGCTGATTACCGAAGCGATGCGGGCTTTACAGCTCGGGTTCAAGGGCAAGCTGCTCATCCACCCCGGACAGATAGAGCCGGTGAACCGGGCATTCCTGCCGTCGCCGGAGGAAACAGAACACGCCCGAAAGGTAGTTGCCGCCTTTGAGGAAGCTCAAAGCCGGGGGCTGGGGGCGATATCTTTTGAAGGCAAAATGATTGACTATATGAACTACCGGCAGGCTAAAGACCTGGTCAATTCCGTCGACCTCATTACCGATAAGGAAACCGGAGGAGGGCAGACTTCCCCCGTCAGCCTGTCCAGTTTCTTCACACCTACCCGGAGCGGGGGCGTGAAATAAAATCTACTGGCTAGAGATAGGAGATTGGTAAAGTGTATCCGGCTTATATGGAAGAAAGTATCCGAAAAGTAGAAGCGACCCGGGAAAAGCGACTGAAAGAAGTATTCCCCCGTCTAACAGAGGAAGAGAAAACCTCTTTGCTGCATCAGTATCACCCTGACTTTATTGAGAAGGGGATGCGTAAGCTGGCAGTGGGTCCGAACCGGGGCGACCGAACCCCCCATGAGCTGGCCGACCTGCTCGAAGGAAACAGCCGTATCGACCCGGATAAAATCAACCTTGATAAGATTGATTATGACGTTGATGTCCTGGTAATCGGCTGCGGCGGGGCCGGAGCGTCAGCCGCGCTCTTAGCCCAGGAAAACGGGGCCAGGGTACTTATTACCACCAAGCTGCGACTGGGTGACGCCAACACCGTGGGCGCCCAGGCCGGGACACAGGCTGCCGACCGGCCCAATGATTCCCCGGACATTCATTACCTGGATACCATGGGCGGCGGCCACTTTGCCAACACACCCGAGCTGGTCGAAGCTCTTGTCAAGGATGCCCCTGATGCCATCAGGTGGCTCGAATCGCTGGGAGTCAACTGGGACAAGGAGCCGGATGGCTCGATGCGCGAAATACCTCTGGGCGGATTGTCCCGGAAACGCCTGCACGCCGCGCGGGACTATACCGGACTGGAGATAATGCGTGTGCTCAGGGATGAGGTCAGGAACCGGAATATCGATTTCCTGGAGTTTTCTCCCGTAATAGAACTGATACTGGACGACAAAGGACAGATAGCCGGCGCGGTACTGGTCAACCTGGAGACTGATGAAATCAGCGTGGTACGCGCCAGGGCAGTAGTCATGGCTACCGGAGGACTGGGACGGCTGCACATCCAGAAGTACCCCACCACCAACCACTACGGTGCCACTGCTGACGGACTGGTATTGGCTTACCGGATAGGCGTCCCGCTCGTTTTCATTGATACCATGCAGTACCATCCCACCGGCGCCGCCTACCCCCAGCCGATTCTGGGCCAGCTGGTAACGGAGAAAGTACGCGGCATCGGCGCGCAGCTGGCTAATATTGATGGCATACAGTTCATCCATCCCCTGGAGACCAGAGACGTGGTCGCTTCCGGCATTATCCGGGAATGCCGGAATGGCAAGGGAATCCAGACACCGACCGGAGAGGTTGGGGTCTGGCTGGACTCGCCGATGATTGACATCATACGGGGGGAGGGAACTGTCGCCCGGGAATTACCGGCCATGGTACGGCAGTTCGGCCGCTTCAATATTGACATCACCCGCGAGCCGATGCTGGTCTACCCGACACTCCACTACCAGAACGGAGGCATCAAGATCAACCCTGACGGATCAACCACGATAGCCGGATTTTATGCCGCCGGAGAGGTTGAGGGAGGAGTCCACGGACGGAACAGACTGGGGGGTAATTCCACAATGGACCTGTTCGTCTTCGGCAGGAGAGCCGGTAAAGCCGCCGCCCAGTATGCCGCCAAAACCAAGCCGGGGACGCTGACGCTGGACCATGTGCGCCGCTGGCAGCGGGAACTGAACAGCCTCGGACTGGCCGAAGCACGTCCGGTATCACCGCTGCTGCTGCCCAACTACGCCCGGCAACCGGAAGACTACCTGCCTGATTACACCCGGCTGATACTACAGACCGGCCAGGTAAAGCCCGCCTGAGGTGGTACCAGCCTAATCTCCCAGATATTTTTGAGCCAGTCTGGTGAGAAAGTCTGTTTTCAATCGCAGGCTGGCAATATCCACCTTCTCATTCTTGCCGTGGACAGACTGTTTCATGGCCTGGTCTAAATCCAGTGTCATCATGGAGATACCATAGCAGGGCATCCCCGCTTCCCGAAGAAACCGGGAGTCAGTAGCCCCCGAGGAGATACAGGGTAAAATAGGAACATCACCGATGAACTCCTTCATGGTGTCAGCGACCAGCCGGTAATAATCCGAGTCGGAGGTCGAGAATGTGGGGGGGTGGTACTGGGTTATTTCCACATCAACATCGCCCATAATCTCCCCGAGCTGGCGGTTCATATACTTATTGTCCTGTCCGGGCAGGACCCTGATATCCACCTCAGCCTCACAGCTATCGGGCACGATATTCGTTTTAGCCCCGCCGTGAATTACGTTCGGCGAGACGGTCATCCTGGTCGTCGCCGAGAGATAGGCAGCAAACACTTTATCCTTCAGCTTGCGAATGGTGCGGTCAACATTGTCCTCATTGATATCTTCGTCAAGACCTCCCAGGCGGGCAATCCCCCGGATAAGTTGCTCGACCTCCGGTATCAGCACTATCTCGGGCTGATATTCGGACAGTCCCTTGACAATCTTCGCCATCTTGCTGACAGCGTTATCGCCCAGCACGGGCAGTGAGCCATGAGCGGAAACACCGCGCGTCCGCAGCTTCATCCAGCAGACGCCTTTCTCGCCGAGCTGGAGAAAATGACAGGTCTTACCGCCTATTTCTATCGGCTCCTTGCCTCCCTCGTTAACACAAAAATCAGCCATCAGCTTTTCTTTGTAGTTTTCCACCAGGTATTTCGCCCCCATTCCCCCGCCGGCCTCCTCATCAGCGGTAGCGACAAATATCAGCCGGCCCCCGAGCTTACCACTCCGGGCCAGGGTAAGCATGGCATAAGCCTCGGCAGCCACCAGACCCTTGCAGTCCAAGGCACCGCGACCGTAGACAAAGCCGTCCTTGATCTCACCGCAAAACGGGGCAAAATCCCAATCCGCGGATACCGGCACCACATCAGCATGGGACAGGTATAACAAGCTCCGGTCGCCTTCTCCCAGATAAGCGATAAAACTGCCCCGCCCCGGAGCGGATTCGATTATCTCATTGGCAATCCCGTGCTCATCAAACAGGCGCTTGAGGTACCTGGCCACCTCCGTTTCCTCTCCGGGAGGGTTGACCGACTTGATCTGTATCAGATCAGATAATATATCCTCGACTTGCAAAGTACCGCCCTCCTTAATCACTTGCTAACTGACACTTTAAGTAGCCACTCCGTCTTTGTCAAGGGTTGTATTGACTGCCTTGTTCGGTTGTTCTATATTACGGGCATGGAAAGTGGCAATGAAAATACCCCTCAATCTGGAGAGGAAGGCGAAACCACTTCTATATGGGATGATATCAGAGATTCCCCGGAACTGCAAAAGGCTATTGCTCAAATTACCGACCTTATCAAGGCTAACCTTGAAGCTAAGAATACTATCTTGAAACTTCAGCTTGAAACTCAAAGTAGCACGACAAGAGGGGCAACAAAATGGATTCTGAGTGTAATGGCAATCGTGACTTTTGTTATTGTTGGAGCAGTTAGCTT
Organism: Dehalococcoidales bacterium; assembly: GCA_030698765.1. Taxonomy (NCBI): domain Bacteria; kingdom Bacillati; phylum Chloroflexota; class Dehalococcoidia; order Dehalococcoidales; species Dehalococcoidales bacterium. The sequence goes on along the minus strand of JAUYMF010000094.1, from coordinate 1,210 downwards.
TCTTGCTTGGCAACGTATAATGTCTTCCGATGCGGTTAGTTTCCTTTTTGGCACTCTGACTGGAGCCATTTTTGCCTTCTTGGGAAGGTTTTTCCCTAAGTAACTATCTTGGTGATTTGATACTCTCCCCACACACAGATTGCTTCGCCTTCCGCCTGGCGGAATGGTCTCGCAATGACAGATGAAGTAGCATTAAGACCAAAGCCCACCCCTCCGAGTTTTCCTGAATCCCCCAGAATTGCTATAATCTAATCATGAGTGATAGCAGGAGAAGATAAAGTCGCATGGACAATCAGAACGAGCCCACCCATAAAATCAACTGGGGAGATGTCATCCGGCGCTCTTTTGAGATGGGGCCGATCAGGCCGCCGAGCGAAGGCAAGGACAGTTCTCTACTCATCAGGGCGACCCGGAACTGCCCCTGGAACCGGTGTCTCTTCTGCTCCACCTACAAGGACAGCAGGTTTGAATACCGCCCGGTGGCGGAAATAAAAGAGGACATTGATGTTGCCCGTGTCCTGCACGATGAAATCAAGGCAGCTTCATGGAAGTCCGGACTGAGTGGAAGGGTCAGCAACGAGCTGATCAGGGCAATCGTCCAGGCGAACCCGGAGATTTACCTTGACAACGGAGACCTACCCCTGCAAAACCTGGCCAATATCGCCAACTGGACGGCCTCCGGCGCCAGAACATTATTCCTTCAGGACGCTGATACCCTGATCATGAGAACCCCGGAACTGCTCCAGATAATAAGATACCTTGAGGAAACCTTCCCCACCATAGAAAGAATCACCTCTTACGCGCGGGCCAAGGCTGCCTCTAAAAAGACTCTCCAGGAGCTAAAAGATTTGCATGAGGCCGGTCTCTCCCGGCTCCACATCGGGCTTGAGTCAGGAAATGATGAGGTGCTTGCCTTCATGCAGAAAGGGGTAAACCAGGAGCAGCATATCAGCGGTGGCCAGAAGGTAGTGGCCGCGGGCATATCCCTGTCGGAATACATTATGCCCGGACTTGGCGGCAAGCGGTGGTCTCAAGCCCATGCTCTGGACTCGGCCCGGGCGCTTTCGGCAATAAACCCGGACTTCATCCGGCTCAGGAGCCTGATTGTGCGCCGGAACTCGATACTCTACGATAAATACCTGGCGGGCGAGTTCGAGCCACTCTCCGAGGACGAGTTTGTCGACGAGATTGCGCTATTCATCGAAAACCT
>JAUYMF010000093.1 GCA_030698765.1 Dehalococcoidales bacterium | reverse complement strand
ATTGAACCTTAAGAAGTAAGCATGTCTGTCTCGGTACAGGTAAAGGAAGATGATAAATAAGGTCCTGGTTGCTAACCGTGGCGAAATAGCCGTCCGTATTATGCGGGCCTGCCGGGAGATGGATATCCCCTCTGTGGCCATTTATTCCGAGGCTGACGCCAATTCCCTTTTCTCTAAATACGCCAATGAGGCCTATTTTGTCGGTCCGTCCCCGGCATCAGAGAGCTACCTTAATATCCGGAAAATCATTGAAATCGCCCTGGATTCAGGCGCCAATGCCATTCATCCCGGGTATGGGTTCCTTGCCCAGAACCCTAGTTTTGCACTGGCTTGTGAACAGGCTGGTATTACCTTTATCGGCCCCTCCAGCCGGGTTCTGGAACTCATGGGCAACAAGATTGCCGCCCGGCGTGAGATGAGACGTGCCGGTATTCCCACCATCCCCGGCAGTGACCATCCGGTTTCTGATTTCAGCCAGGTCCGGCAGGCGGTACGTGAAATCGGCTTCCCCATTATCATAAAGCCGTCTGGCGGTGGCGGCGGCATCGGCATGACCGTGGCTAATAATGAGGACGAACTGAAAAAAGCCCTCGAGTCCGCTCAGCTCATTGCCCGCAGCACCTTCGGCCTGGCTGATGTGTATATCGAAAAATACCTTCCTCACGCACGGCATATTGAATTTCAGATACTGGCCGATACGCATGGCAATGTCATTCACCTGGGCGAGAGAGAATGCTCTATACAAAGAAGGTATCAGAAGCTCATAGAGGAAGCGCCCTCACCAGCCGTTACTCCGGAACTCAGAAAAAACATGGGAGAAGTGGCCGTTAAATCGGCTCGCCATGTGAATTACCAGGGCGCCGGTACCATTGAGTTCTTGCTGGATAAGGGCAATTTCTACTTCCTTGAGGCCAATACCCGTATCCAGGTTGAGCATCCGGTGACCGAATTCGTCACCGGTATCGATATCGTCAAAGAGCAAATAAGAATCGCCGATGGCGAGACCCTCAGCCTGACCCAGGATGAATTAAGGTTGAACGGCTGGGCTATCGAGTGCCGTATCAATGCCGAGGATCCCAGAAACAATTTCGCACCCTCACCGGGTAAGCTTACTCATTACCGTTCTCCGGGGGGTGTCGGTATCCGTGTCGATAGCGGCGTTCACACCGGCTACACAATACCCGGTACCTATGACCCCATGATTTCCAAACTCATTGCGTGGGGACGTGACCGTAATGAGGCCATACATCGAATGAGGCGGGCCCTGTACGAGTATATAATTATGGGTGTGACCACCAACATTTCCTTCCACAAGGCTGTTATGGAAAACCAGAGTTTCGTTAGTGGTGCGCTCGGTACTCATTTCGTGACACGGGAAACAACCCTTCTGGATGATATGCTGGCTATTGAAGAGCGAGAAAAACCACTCAGGGAGAAGCTGACCCAGATATTCAGTGATAGGAAAAGGGTAGCTGCCATCGCTGCCGTGACTCAGTACATGCAGACGCAGGAGGCGGGTAAAAAAGTAACCGGTGAACCGGACTGAGCTTTCACTCCTGTCCAACCGCCGGCTTAGTCGCTGTTTTCTTTTAGCCTGGAATACATCGCTTCCAGGTCGTCGAGCCAGAGCTGAACGCGGGCGTCGGAAGGCATCCTCCAGTCCCCCCGTGGAGACAGGCTCACCGACCCAATCTTGGGCCCCTCTGGCAGGCAGGTCCTCTTGAACTGGTTGGCGAAGAACCTTTGCAGGAAGCTCTTCAGCCATTTACGCAGGTCATCAAGGGTGTACTGGCCATCAAAAAGTCCCCGTTTTCTCACTTCGTTAGCCAGGTAGAGGATCTTACCCGGTCTCATACCGAAGCGGATGAAGGGGTAGAGGTAGAAATCGGCAAGCTCAACCGGCCCGATGACTTCCTCGCTCATTTGCGTGATCTGGTGGTTCTCGGCGGGTAGTAATTCCGGGGAGATGGGTGTGTCCAGGACGTCATAGAGGACTTTCTGCGCCGGTGAGCCGGACAGTTCTTCGTCAGCTACCCAGCGTACCAGAAACTGCACCAGCGTCTTGGGTACGGAGCAGTTGATGTGATAATGCGAGATATGGTCTCCCGAGAAGGTGCACCATCCGAGGGCAATCTCGGTCAGGTCTCCGGTGCCGAGGACGATGGCGTCGAGATGGTTGGCCTTGTTGAAGAGAAACTCGGTCCGGTACCGGGCCTGGACATTTTCGAAGACGATGTCCCCATCACCGTTGTGTTTGAGGTCTTTGAGGTGTGACCGGCAACTTTTTCTGATATCTACCTGCTCAAAGCTTACTCCTAATGCCCGGCTTAGTTTTCGGGCGTTAGTCTTTGTCCTCGGGGTGGTGCCGAAGGCGGGCAGGCTGTAGGCGTGGACATTCTGCCTGGGCAGTCCCAGGAAGTCCATCGTCTTCACGGCCACCAGCAGGCTCAGAGTGGAATCAAGCCCCCCGGAAACCCCCAGTATCAGGCGGTTCTTGCCGGCCCCGGAGAGTTTCTTGGTCAGGCTGGCTACCTGCATGGAAAAAATCTCACGGCAGCGGTTCGCCCTTTCCGCCGGGTCTGCCGGTATGAAAGGATGAGATTCGAGCC
>JAUYMF010000092.1 GCA_030698765.1 Dehalococcoidales bacterium | reverse complement strand
GACCCGCTTATGATTTGCCCATTGCCGTCGGTCTGCTGCTCAGCTCGGAGCAGGTAGCTGCCGACCTTTCGCAAACTCTGCTGCTCGGCGAGCTGTCGCTGGACGGCAGCTTGCGTCATACCCATGGTATCTTACCGATGGTCGCCCTGGCCCGGGAACGGGGATTCTCCGGTGTCATTGTCCCTGATGCCGATGCTAAAGAGGCGTCATTAATTGTGGGCACCAAAATCACCCCCGTCAGTTCACTGGCTCAATTGGTGAGCCATTTACGGGGAGAAATCACCATCCCGGAATACCAGCCGGGCGCAGTTGATGAATATCGTCCGCCGGCTGTCCCAATTACTGACCTGGCTGATATTCGAGGACAGGAACACGCCAAGCGGGCTTTAGAGGTGGCCACGGCGGGGGGACATAATATCATGATGATGGGTCCCCCGGGCAGCGGTAAGACACTGCTGGCACGCTCGCTGCCTTTAATATTACCGCCAATGACCAATGAGGAAGCCATCGAGGTGACCAAGATTTATAGCGTCAGTGGTTTGTTGCCCCCGGATACTCCCCTGGTGAGACAGCGGCCCTTCCGTAGCCCGCACTATACCATCTCTGGCGCTGGTCTGGTGGGCGGCGGACACTACCCCAAGCCGGGCGAAATCAGTCTCAGCCACCGGGGAGTCCTCTTCCTGGACGAGTTTCCCGAGTTCGGGCATGCCCTGCTGGAAACATTACGCCAGCCTCTGGAGGATAAGGTAATTACCATCAGCCGGGCACAGGGCAGCGTCACCTTTCCGGCTAACTTCATGCTGGTGGGAGCGATGAATCCCTGCCCTTGTGGCTACTATGGCGACCCATTCCGGCAATGCACCTGCCCTCCCAGCCTGGTTTCTCGCTATCAGCGGCGTATCAGCGGGCCGCTCATTGACCGTATTGATATCTTTGTCGAGGTGCCCCATGTTGACTACGAGAAGCTGACCGACGAGAGGCTGGGGGAGAAATCAGCCAAGGTTCAAGCCCGGGTCGTGGCGGCTCGCGCCCGACAGCGCCAGCGATTTGACGGCACCAGGCTAGCCTGTAATGCGGAGATGACGCCGACTGAGGTGAGAGAGTTTTGCCGGGTAGAGCCGTCCGCCCAGAGCCTGCTCAAAATGGCGATGAAGCAGCTCTACCTCTCCGCGCGCGCCTTTCACCGCATACTTAAATTAGCCCGAACTATTGCCGACTTAGAAGATAGCGCGCCAATCCAGGCACAGCATCTGGCGGAAGCCATCCAGTATCGACCCCGAAGTATAGTATAAACCCGGCTCTTTCTTTATAATAACCAACTGGCCGGTCGCTTGTCCCGATTACCGGGCTATATTATAATGGTCGTTACTTGGAGGGGGTTGGTTTGGTGAATAATCCGTATCGCAAATTGGGCATGGGGCTGTGTCTGGCGGGTGCTATCTTCGCCCCCATCTCCTATTTTATTATCGCTTCCGTGCCGTTAACGGCGCTCGGTCTTTCCATAATCGTCATCGGTTTTGTCGCTATCGCCCTGGCCAACGCCCGACCTTACCTCTCTCCGGAAGCATGCCAGCTGCTCCTTAAGACCGGGATGGAAAATACGGCGGCTCTCTTAGAAGAACTGGGACTGAGAAACAAGGCAATATATCTACCTTCAGCGATGAGGGGCGGACACCCGCAGGCGCTGATACCACTGGTGGACGGTACGGATATTCAGTGGGTCAAGGGGGTACTTCCGGGGCGGTTAATCGTGAGATACGGGTCCAAGCCCGACGACATGGCTATTGCCGTGACGACACCGGGGAGCATCAATATTGATATGCTGGAGACGATGCCGGGACCAACATCTGATGATATTGAGGCGGCGATAACCTATATCTTGACCGGGGTTCTGGATATCGCCAGTTCCGCTACGGTGAATCTGCGTGATTCCCGGGTGGAGGTCGAGGTTAAAGGCTCAAGATTACATTATGAGGATATCTGGTACTATCGCTGTCTGGGTAGCCCGATTGCCTCGATAGCGGCGGCGATATCCAGTGAAGCCCTGGGCAAACCGGTGAGAATTGAAGAGGAAAGCAACAGTAAGGGCAAGAGCCGGATAATACTCGAGGTGCTGTCTTGAGGATATATAATAAGTATCTCATCTTGCTGGCTATCGCGGCTGGCTTGATAAATACCCTGCTGGCCTTCCTTGGTAGCGATGACCTTCAAATCTATTTCACCGTCAACATCATCGCCTATCTCATTATTACGCTGCTTTATGTTCATCTCAACCCCAGGGCCAGAAGAGCTCTCAGTTCCGTCGGCGTGGGACTATCTGCCGGCTTTATGGTGATGGTCACCATGACAATAATAAAGATTCTATCAGGTCGATGATGTTGCCCAAGAAACTAGGGAATCGAGTCGCCGGAACCATTATCTCGGTGGCGCTATTTTTCACCATCAGCCCGGGGGTATTGGCGGCTGAGTTTCATGAAGACCCGGAGACCGCCGAGGTGATATTTAGCGGTATTTCTTTGTTGCGCTATTATTCTGCTGCTCTGGATTTGGTCTTACAGAAGAATCCTGCCGAAGTTGAAGCCCGACTCCAGAAGTTGCCCCTTGCCAATATCCCCCCGGAGCTGGCAGCGGTAACCGCTAGTTTTGCTGCGTCGAGCATCGGCCTATCTCGGCGGGTAGTGCGAATTGAGCAGTACCAGGCGCAGTTCCGAGCGTTGCTGGCACAATCTCGCCTGGACGAAGCGATTCAGCTGGCGGATGAAATCCTGGCTCAATTGTCTCAGGCAAATAACGAGCTGGATAAGATTGAGGCGGCGACAGTAGTTACTGGTCGGGAGTTAGAGGTATTTTCCGCTCCGCGGCTGAGTGACC
>JAUYMF010000091.1 GCA_030698765.1 Dehalococcoidales bacterium | reverse complement strand
GACAGGGAAGTCCCGGCCACCTACAATGAGCAGAGTGGGCGCTTTCACCCGGCCGAGCACCGGCGCGGCCAGGTCAGGACGGCCACCGCGGGAGACAACGGCACCGACCACCTCCGCCCTCTCCGCTGCCGCCACCAGGGCTGCCGCCGCCCCGGTGCTGGCGCCAAAGTATCCCAATTTGAGACGGCGGGTATCCTCATTGGTCTGGAGCCAGTCTGTAGCGCCGGCCAGCCGGCGCGCTAACAGGTTGATATCGAACCTCAGGTTTCCCGTGACGAGGTCTTCCGCTTCTTCCTCGGGGGTCAGAAGGTCGAAGAGCAAGGTAGCCAGCCCAGCATCACGCAATACCCGGGCGACGTACCGGTTCCGGGAGCTGTGACGGCTGCTGCCGCTGCCGTGAGCGAAAGCCACCAGCCCTGCGGCTCGCGCGGGTATTAAGAGGTTACCATCGAGTAAGACCTCGCCCGCCGTAAGGCGAACATAGCCTTCCTCCTTTATAGCCCTCCGTTCCATCACAGATCCCTCCACAACTATTCTTCGACATCGCTGTGCGGGGCGCGCTTGAAATCAGTGACCTTGCTGATGCGGATGACAAGCTGGCTTTCTACCTGGGGAAGAGGCCACTTGCTCTCCATTCCCGGTGTATAGCCGTCAATCATACCGATGTCCATCATATGTTCCATATCGCCTACCAACTGATAACCAGCGTCCTCATTTTCGTCCCACACCACGACCGAGACACGGGGATTTGACCGCAGGTTGGACATCGTCCCCGGACAGAACCATTCGTTCACGGCTATCCGGCCTTCTCCCTGAAGCGCCAGGGTTCGCGCTATGGCCAGGTGCGGCCATTTACCGGCATCGGCGGTGGCGATGAAAACGTACCCCACTTTGCTTGCCAGCCGGACCGCTTTCTCCAGTAGCTCGACCCGGAATTCAATCAATCTTACCACTCTCCTCTTTCAGGATTCTCAGTACATCTTCGTCCTCGACAGGATAGAACTGCTGATAAAACTGACCTACGGCGGCGAATAGCGGCGGCGTGCGCAAGCACAGCATTTCATCCACATCTCTCGCCAGTCTTCTTATGGTGTCCTCAGGCCCCACCGGTATGGCGGCTATCAGCCTTTCGGGCTGCTCAGACCGGACTGCCCAAAACGCCGCCTGGGTGGTGGCGCCGGTGGCCACACCGTCATCAATGACAATGACTATTCTTTCCTTCAGCGGTATCCTGGGCTGTATCCGGCGAATAAGCTCATTACGACGTTTAATCTCAGCGAGCTGCCGCGCCTTCTCCTGCTGGATATCAGCCTCTCCCACACCCAGCTCCCCTACGACCTCCCGGTTGAGGAAAAGCTTACCATTCTCAGCCACGGAACCCATCGCCAGTTCCTCATGCCCGGGGGTACGCAGCTTGCGCGCCAGAACAACATCGAGTTCAGCATCAAGCAAGCGGGCTACTTCACGCGCGACGACAACGCCCCCACGCGGAATCCCCAGCACCACCGCGTTTTGACCGCGATACTGTCTCAGCTCGGCGGCTAGAAGTCTTCCCGCTTCCTCACGGTCGGCGAACGGTTCGCTGCTGTACGACAGAATACGTAATTGAGCCATCGCTTTTCCCGCCACCTTCTAACCGCTCCTCATTTTGTTTGCCATGTACATCAGTTCACTGAGATGCTTTTTCTCCTCATTGGTTATCATATCTATAATATCCTGGTCCGGTCTGGGCACCATGCCTCTCACCTCTGAGTAAAGCAGAATTGAGTCTTTCTCAAACCCGATGCCGACCTCAAAGGCCTCAACATCTGTCATCTTCTTTCTGGTCAGAAGCTCCTGGGCTTGCTTACCGATGAAGATGCTTGTTTCGGCAAGAGTCTTGATGTACTCGTAATTCTCACAGGGGTGCTCCGCTACATAACCGCCCACGCGCGTCAGCATATCACGAAAGGTATGTTCATGTTCCTTTTCACGCCCGGCTAACTGCATGAGGATATCCTTTATCTCTTTGCTCTTTTCCTGGGCTGCCGACGTATAGAAATTATACCCGTTTCTCTCGATTTCAATTGCCAGTTCCAGAAACTCCTTACCGGTCGATTGTTCGGCCATTACTCGTACCTCCTAAAGTCTCAGGTTGATATCTGCCAGGGGCCACACAGCCAATCACCGGGTTCCGGTCAGTCAACATACCCGCCCCCCGGTTTTATTGCCATATTCTACAAATCCCCCGATGTAAAAGTTATAAAATAGAGGCAGGAAAAGTTACAAAAATGTGACATTTTGGGGAAAGCCCGGCGGTTATCAGCCGGGTGTATGACAAAAGTCGTATACAAAAAAGTCAGCCAGGAATATACTTTTATGATAAGAGAAAATAAGACAGAAAGGAGGAGTTACTATGACCGCAATTACTGTCAGGAGAAGCCCGAGCCGAGCCTTGACGACGGTGATGGAACCTCTCTATCGTCCGTTGAGTGTCTTTGATGAAATGGAGAGATTGGCCAGCGATATGTGGAAGTCTTGGACACCGACAGTTTGCGCTACTCATATGCACCCCAGCCTGGACATATATGAAGAGAAGGATGAGCTGGTGATGAGGGCGGAACTGCCGGGCATCTCTAAGGAAGATATCGATATCAGCCTGGAGGGTGATTGCTTGACCATCAAGGCTGAGAAGAAGCAAGAGGAAGTACATGAAGACGCTACCTATTATTCCTGTGAACGCTGTTTCGGTAGCTACTCACGTACGGTAACTCTGCCGTTCCCGGTCAATAGCGACAAGATTTCTTCCACCTACGAGAACGGCCTTCTGGAGATAAGGCTCCCCAAGGCTGAGGAAGCCAAGGCCAAGCGCATCGAAGTCAAGGTAAAGTAAGGGATCAGGAATTACAGAGGGGGCCGGATAGACCCGGCTCCCTCTTTTTTATTTGCAGAGTCACTACATCATGACGTCCGGACTGTAAGCAGGTAAACAGAAAATACTAAATCTCAGGTATACGAACACGCTTATGGCCGTCACGCCGCATGGTCGTTATCACCACAAAAAGGTCTTACCGAAACTTACACACCGGCTTAAAACGCAAAGCTTAGTCTTTCAGCAGGCAAATCGCTTTGGGTTGCCGGATGAACGGGGTAAGGCTCTCCGAAATAGAGAATTCAAGCCTCTCGGCGACAGGGCCGATGAAGCCCGCGGTCATATCCTGTCCGAGCACGATTGAGGCGAATTGGCGGCCGGAAGCCAGTAGTATGCCGCCACTCTCCAGTGCCGGGGCTTTAAATATTCCATCCGTTACTATCGTCCTGACATGTTCCAGTTCACTGATGGCGCCGTCAGGATAGCGGCGCAAGAGTAGATTGTAGCGGCCGGGCGTCAGAGCCAGAGAGTAAGGACCGTGAAAACCGGAGGCATCAAGCACGGTTACCGCCTTGATGATTTCTTCCGCCGCTGTACCCACCTCAGACCACGGTGACAGTTTCAACTGGTTGGAACCCTTGGCCGTGAGCAGACCGGCGGTGTCTTTGGTGCCTTTGAACACCAGTTCGTCCTCAAGTTTGGCACACTCAATGGCGGCTGCAGCCACCGGCTTAGTGTCAAGCATTATCCCGTCTCTCTCAAAGGCGGCAAGGTCTCGCTTGGCAATAGTAAAACTCCTGCTTATCAGCGCCAGTGGCATCACCGGACTGGTAACCGGGAGCGATTCTACTTCAGGGTCGCTTAAAGGTACGGCTTTTAACCCCAGACCATAGGGCCCGTCAATGTGAAGGATACGGCGGCCGGTTAAAATGCTTGTCGCGGCATCGCGCATGGTCCCGTCAATTGCTTCCCAGGTTCCGGCTTCAATTGGGGCGTCATCTCTCGAAAGGTACTTATTCGTCATGTTTGTTCCTCCTCTCAGTTACTCTTTTAGCGAGCCGATGGTCGGCTCTTCGCCGCCGGGTATTATATCCTGCTCCGGCTCCGCAATACCAAGCTCAGCAGCCATCTCGTCCACCTCAGCAGCGCCATCGGCCAGCCACTTGTCCTCATCACCGGTCAATATCTGCAGCAGCCGTTGAAATTCGCCGACGTGCTGACGCTCCTCATTGGCAACGTCAATCAGCACTTTCCTGGCCAGCGGGTGCTCAGTCGCATCAGCGTGAGCCATGTAAAGATGGATCGCTTCTTCTTCGGCAGACAGGTCGAGCCTAATTGCCCGGATTAGCTCCTCGACCGTGAGCTTTCGCTCAGGCACTTCGCCGGAAAACGGATTTAAAAATTCAGGCATTCCTTCACCTCCTAAGTTGTACTCGACACGGTTGATTTTACAGGTGTTTGACCTTTCTTTGTGGAATCATACTAGAATACAGGTGAAGAAGTTATAACACGAATGTAAGAAAAGTTACAAATTTATGACATTTCAATCCCGAGCGAACGCGAAAAAAAGACAAAAGTCACAGACGCGCCCCGCCCTCAGGTATAAAATATACTGAAAATAAGGAAAGGAAAGAGGTGATTGCCGATTAAAGTTCTAAGTTTCAGCGAAGGTTCCCGAGCTCCTCGTTAGTTTAGGCTCTTTAGCAATTTGAGGTTCTTTGGAAGGGGCCATTTGGCGAAGGCAACCAAACGGGAGGAGTAGTGGAACGAATTTCAAGGGCAGGTTTCTGAAGCGTAGCAGCTGAAGAGACCTGTCCTTTTGTTTACCCGCGTGCGGGTGGAGACCACCCGCACCGGCGGTCCGGCTTCTTAAATGTCACATTTTTGTCACTTTAATGCCTGGAGAACCGGCGACCCCGGCCTTATCTTCCTCGATGAGATTAATCGTCGTAATCCCACGCCGCACCTGGGACGGCTGGAAGCCACCAATCCCTGTGGCGAGCTGCCGCTGCTCCCCTACGAGAGCTGCAACCTGGGGTCGATAAATTTATCCCGCATGATATTGGACGGGCAGATAGACTGGCTGAAGATTGAGCGGGTGGTGAACCTGGCCGTGCG
>JAUYMF010000090.1 GCA_030698765.1 Dehalococcoidales bacterium | reverse complement strand
CCGCCGGTTAGCATCCAGCCGGGCCCGGTTGGTGGCGCCTCAACCTGTGGGGGTGGTGGTGGCAGGGGGGTGGGTGGCGTCACCGGTACCGGTGACTGTTCGGGTGCAGGGTCTGGTTGAATCTCAGTCGCTATTGTAGGCTCAGTCTCCGGGATGGGAGTCGGAGCAGGGGCGGGTGCCGTTACCGGAGCCGGTATTGTCGCTTCTTCAGCCATCACTGAAAACATGGTGAAATGGGCTACCTGCGCCGAAATGGTATCAGCCTGAGTATCTACAGTGCTTTCCAGTATGACCCACTCAGAGCCGTCCCAGAAGGCGATGACAAGGTTATCCTCCGCCGTACCCGCGGACAGGGAAGCCGGGTCATAGGTTAGAGTCAGCGTTAGCGGCGGGTTGAAAGTAGCGCCATCCGGACCAAGGTCCAGAGCGAGGACAACGGTTTTACCTGATGGTGCTGCCGGAAGAGTATCCGGTACGGCGATGGTCAGGGAGTTGAGTGGACTACCTGCGGCCGTCTTAAGAGTCGTTCCTGAGGGAATATTGATGTTTAAGCTACCATCGGCATTACTCAGTTTAACCGTGTTCTGGACCGCGCCGGCTGAGTTTAGCCGCAGGGCGCCGTCCAAGGTCAGTCCGCTGAGGGCAACGTCAGTGGTGGTTATTGAGGCACCACCTCCGCCGCCACCCTGGTCATCATCGAAGGATGAGGGTCTCTGACCCACCAGGGCGAATACTCCTGAAGCCGTTGTCTCGGCGGTTACGGTCTGGTCAGCGGCATTGACCGTGGAGGGCAGGGCGTTCAATTTCGTCCCATCCCAGAGAAGTATTCTCAGGCTTGATTCAGCAACGTCGGAAGGCAAACTTTCTCTGGCGTAGTCCATGCCGATGTTCACCGCCGGACTGAAAGTAATACCGGTAGGGCTTAACTCGAAGCTGTGTAAGATTATATTGTCCGGTGGGGGTGCTGGAGTGATGGGTGTCTGGTTTCCTGAGAGAGACTCAACTACACTTCCACCGGCGCCAAGTAATCTTGTGTTTGCGTCTAATGTCAAAGTAGTGTTGCCATCCTGACTTGACAGCTTGACTGTGCCGACGACATCATTGTGCTGGTTTACGCTTAATCCGGTGCTGCTACTGAGTCCATCAAGGCTGATATTCCTGACCACTCTCAGGATACCCCAGGCGCCATTGTTGAAATGACTGGGGCTCATGTCACGGAAGAGGTAATCGCCGAGCACGCCGAAACCTCCCCCCGCGCCGCCTACCGGGACTATATCAAAATGGTTGGTCGGCCCGACTCCTTCCTGAACGCCAATCCACTGCGAGAGCGGGTTGTCGCCGATTTCGGTAGAATTGTTGATGTAAGGGTTCCTTTGCCAGATATGGCCGTGGAGTGTGAACCCTTCACTACGGTTATGTCCGCCCGGTTTGAGAACACGGAACCTCACCGTGGTTCCGGCGGTGGCGATAAATACCGGCGTCTCCGGGTCGCCTCCGGTCAGGCTGTTGGATAGGGAATCGGTGAAGTCGTTAGCAATGACGGCTATGTCTGGCGTTGACGGGGCGATTCCCAGTCTGAACCAGAATGGCTCGGCCCGGTAGTTGACCGCTTTCTGACCGCTGTCCTCAGCGTCATCCTCGCCACCGATGTTTGGCAAAGCCAGGTCACCGGACCTGAGGTTGACATCATCCTGGAAAACGAGGACGAAATCGCGGAAAGTGGCGCCGTCCGCTTTGGTCACCGTTGCCGAGGCACGGCTGCCCGTATCCTCCACCCATGTAGAACCCTGCGGTTCGATTATCAACGCGCCGAGGGCGCCCTTGTTGCTGTGCTTTATCTTGTCCGAAGAAGAAAGATTGATGGCGCCAAACTCAATGGGAGTGGCCGTTAGATTGCCATCTATCAGCTTTACATCACCGGCGTACCACTGGTATTGTCCGGTTTCACCCGGCCCGATAGTCTGGTCAGCATTCCTGCCGACACTTGAGCCATCGTCACTCCCTATAGCATAGGAGATTAGCTGCGGGTGAAGCCCTATCCGGCTGGACGCAGTGATATTATCAGCGTTGAAACCCGGTATCAAAAGGGGCACAAGGTTAGCGCCTTCAAGGTCCGGGAGGGTTTCCGGAAGCCGGTTGCGCAGCGTCAGCAGGATACGGTCACCGGCGGCGGCGCGCAGGATGAGCGGCTCGATGGGGACACCGGGTTTAAGCCTGCCATCTGCGTCAAGGTCTTGCGTCCGGACATACATGATGGCGGTCGGGTCATGCAAAGGCCCGAGGCCATCGGTACGCGAGTTATAGACCAGCGTCCCGCCGGGAAGGGCGTCCTGAGCGGTCACGGCCGTAACGTCAAACTCCCTGACCGGCGCGCCGGCCGGCGCCAGGCCGGTGAACTCGGCAAGATTATTGATTACCAGCCCATCCTCCCCGATGGGATTGCCGGGCAGCGGCAGCAGGTCGTTGCGAATCCTGGCATAAGAGCGCAAGATCCCCCAGACGCCGTTCCATAACCCTTCACTGGCCGAGTTAGCCGAGTAGAGGTAGTCAGCTACATCTGTCTGCTGTGGGTCCGGCGGGATGACCGCGTCCAGGATGAACTGCTCGGAGATGCCCATCATCTGGGAGTTGCGCCATCCGGAGTTCGGGCTGGCATATTCCTGGAGCCATTTCAACCCGTGGATATTAAAATTGTGCCCTTCCTCGGTAGCTCCTACCTGTATCCTTACCTTGACGTTATCGTTGACGTAGGCGCGCGGCATAGGGGTAAACGGGTCACCGGGGCCGACATCGGCTGTCAGGGGTGGGTAAAAAGCCGGCTGGACGTTAAACCTTGGATTGGACCGGGTGATGTTGGATGACAGGGCCAAGGAAAGGTCTCCCGCCGGTCCCAGCGTCTGCAATCCCGTTTCGGGGTCGAAGATGCGGAAGCCCAGCGGTTCATTCCGGTAGTTGACGGAATAGGTGCCCACGTCCGCGGCGGAAATCGCTTCAGGTACTGGTGGAGGATTGATAGCCCCCTCGAAATCCGGAACAGGATTTGCCGTGGTGCCGCCCCGTCCTTCCCGGTAGGCAAGCTGGAAGTCGGCGAACTCGAAGTAGAACTCACGGAAACTCTCCTTATCGAGGTTGCTGGTCGGGCCTTCACCGCGGTCTTCGGCGGTGATGATGTCAGCGCGCCAGGACGTAGGCCCGCCGTCCGTACCGGAGAAGTCGTTCTGGTCAACCGGGCGCGGCGCTACGTCGTGCCCGCCGTGGAGGTCTCCCGTCTCCGGGTGGCGCCACTGGGAACCATTCGGCTCCGTCAGCAGTGTTCCGTACAACCCGGTCTGCTGTACCGTGGATGGACTCAAGTGGTCATGGGTGAAGGCATTACCCATCATCCTTTCCTCACCGGCATTGTTGACCAGGGGATCGGCGTACCAGCGCTGGATATTGGTACGAGCGCCCAGCCAGTTTTCTTCGTTGGGCCCGGTAGCGCCGAAGAAGGGATGAGGCTGAGGCTCCAGGTCGTCGATAGTCATTCCGTCAGGCAGGTCCAGTGCATCCCCGCCCGGATCCTTGATAACCCGGATGCGCTCGCGCACTTCCTCGGGGCTGAGAGCGCCGTCCTCGTAGTTGTAACCGTTGGCCGCGCCGTCGGCGGAGAGGACATCGAACTTGACCAGGTGCATGTGCTGGCCGACGACATCAGTCTCCGTCAGCACCTGAAAATCATCCTGCAGGTATCTCATCGGAATAAGGTTGGTAAGATAGTAGTCAATCACATCGTGCGAATTCGTCCGCATGACAAAAGGTTCGGGAGCTTTATCCCCGTTCAATATCGCCTCGACATCTCCCCAGAGCGCGGTGATACGTGACTGAGGGAAGTGCCAGATTTCTTTGTTGAGAATCACGTCAAGCTGGATGGAGGCGGCACGGTATTCCCGGTTCGTCTCCAGGGCTACTCCGTCGTCAGTCCGTGCCGGGTCGGCATAGGGAGCGCCCGGTACCGGGGGCAGACCGTTGGTTTCAAAGCCGGTCTCACTGGTGAGTACGGTGCCATCCGGCAGAGCGGTATTATGCCACCGCCGGGCATGGAAGTCCATGGCGGCCTGCTCGGCCGGGGTTCCTTCCTCGGGCAGGAACCTGGCGACTACAGAAGTGAAGTCAGCGGCAAAGCTCAAGGGATCAATAACCTTGATTGCCGTCCCACCGATGATGATGTGGCGGGGCAGCCCGCCGTCATCCACCAGGTCCAGCGGTGGGGTTGGCGCGCGGTGACCGGCCACGCCGGGGATAAAGAGGGGGAAGCCGACATTGCGGTCAGGCATGTCATCCCCATCAGCATCAGGCTCGGTAATAGAAATCTGGCCGCCGGGCAGCGGCGGGTCGAAGGTCAAGCCGGGCACTATGGTGACATCGCCGGGCACGGGGGCCATGGGTAGATTAGGCAGAGGGACAATGGCGGGGATGGGAGTGCCGGACTCTATTTCGCCATCGGGGAGCGCCCGGCTGCCCGGCGCCGGGCGTCCCTCTGCATCCAGCACCGTTCCCGGTTCAAAGGTGTCATGGACCCGCCACAGTCCCCACATGCCCTGGGCGAAGTGAGGGTAGAAGTGGCAGTGGAAGATGGCATCGCCGAAGGTCTTGTTGCGATTACCCGAGCCGCCATAGGCTATCTCATAGGTGTAGCCGCTGCCTGTAGCGATGAGTTGCATATCGAGATAGTTGGAGTTATCGTCATCGGGAGTGAGGAGCCACTGGTGGGTGTGGAGATGAAATATGTGAGGCTCTTTGCCGACGGCGATGTTCCTTATCTTCACGCGGTCATTCATATAGCTGTGGTGCACGTTGGATGGGTCATCGGGGTACAGGGCTTTGGTAGCCTTGGGCCCGGTGATAAGCTGGCTGGTATTGTCGGTGGTGTTCGCCGGGATGTCGACAATCATCGCCGGGTCACCGGCTACCCAGGAACTGAGGAAGGACTCCTCATATTTCATATCGATACTGTCCCACATCGGGCCGACGCCGAGACGGTTGGCAACGACCATGGCGCCGATGCCGCCGGTGCCGTAATTAATGCCAAACGAATCCCGCACGCTGTGAAGCGTTTCCTCAAATGCTGTGTCTTCGAATATGGGGAACGCCTGAAGGATCTCATTTTCATCATGGAATATCTGGGTGAACTCGCGGAAGGGCTGGTTCCGGTCAGGATAGGCCGGATTGGGCGGATACTGGCCGTCCGGAAAAAGTCCGCGGCCGGGCCCGGTGATAATGGCGTGGAGGTCGGAGTGGATGATTTCATTGCCGCTCAGGATATTGAGTATGGGCAGCCCGGCGTAAGGGCCATCCGGGTATAAGGCATCATAGTTGATGACGGGATGACCGCTTGTGGTGTTGCCGGTAGTGGCCAGCGCCATTTCGCTCTGTGTTACCTGGCTGCGGTACCATTCGGAATCGGCCGGTTCCACATTGACCGCACCGAAGAGACCAAAGTTCCAGGAACTGAGCACACCGCTGCCGGTATCGGAGGTATTCTGTAACTGGTACGTCCCTTCCCGGTCGGCATGCAGGGTATAGGTAATTTGACTGCCCGGCGCCACCAGGCTGCTATCATTCTGGCTGATATTCGAACCATCGTCCAGGATGCTATTGACCAGGTGCAGTCCCATCACGTGGATTCCTACCGTTCTGGTAGCCGGCTGCAGCAGGCCGGGTTGATCGGCAAGTTCAGGATGCTCGGGGTCTGGTGGCGGCGGTGGTCCCAATAAAGGCTCAGGAGTAAGTAGATTCTGGAAGTTTATCCGGAGCTTATCGCCCACGTTCATCCGCAGGGTGAGCGGTCGCGGGCGTTTGTCCGGCCGCAGCATTACCTGCCCCGGCGCCAGAACCCCGCCTTCAGCCTCGGTAAGGTCGGTATCTTTGTTAACGACATCCCGCCGGAGCGCGTAAATCATTCCGCCGGGGGTCATCGCTCCCAGCCGGTTGTAGATTAATGGCTGGTCGAGAGCGACCACGTTCGCCACAACCACGCGCCCGCTGTCTGAAAGTGGAGCCGCCTGGGCAGTTGCCGCAGGCGGTATCAACGAGCTAAAAATAATTAGCCCGGCCAGAGCCAGTGAAATCCCGTATCGTTTTCTACTCTTCTTTATCACTTTACCTCCCCTTCTAACGGATAATGAATAGAATAATGCGTCGCCGCTATTAATTTTATGGTGAATAATCAGTGGGTTGTTCCGAAGAAGAAAATTGACAATCTTCCAAATAGTAACTGCAAAACAACGTGCCCGAGATGATAACTTATTACTATAAATAATAGTGCCATATTACGGCTCTCCTGAAAATAGGTATATCTACGTAATCTCCTGCCGTAAACTTACCAATACCCGGAACCCTTACACATGTTGTCACCATATTTCCGGGAAATACGACAAAAGTCGTATTCACTGGCAAACCCCGAAGCCTATATTATTTTTGTAGTTTTGCTTTTGCAGCGAATATCCTGAAAGCGAGGTGACCTATGCCAGATGGGCGGATGGAGAAAGTCAAACCGGAAAAGAGCGGTAAGCCGGAGAAGCTCCCGCTGGGGCAGGTGCTTTTAGATGATATTTTCTTCCTGCTGGCCCTCGGGTTGGGGATCCCCTTTCTTCTTTATACTCTGTGGGGCGCTCTGGAGGTCCTCAATGTACCCCACGGTTAGTAACTTAGTAACAATGAGAAGAGGTAAGAGATGAGTAGTTTGACATCTCCGGAGCGGTTATGGTGGCGCCAGCCACTCAGCCGGGAAGAAAAGGTGTGGGTTACCGTGGCGGTGGTCTGGGGTGTGTTTATGTTTGCCTTTATGTACCTGTGGTCAGGCATTGGAGGTAAACAGGAGGTGCCAATTGAGACCTACCGCGTATCCCCCGCGCAATTTGAGACACTGGCCAATGACTTTGTGGCCAGGTACCAGGTAGGAAGCGAGAATGGCATCCCCGTGGTACGTCCGCCGGCAGGCAGTGATATTTACCTCATCGCGCGGGCGTGGCAGTGGACGCCAATCCTGGAACTTGAGAAAGGAGCCACTTACCGTATACACGCGTCTTCCTTGGATTTTCAACACGGACTTTCAATTCAGCCGGGCAATTTAAACCTTCAGGTGTTGCCCGGCTATGACTACGTAATGACTATGACCCCGGACAAAGCTGGTGAGTACCAGCTTGTCTGCAATGAATATTGTGGCCCCGGTCATCATCTCATGCTGGGCAAAATAATCGTCACGGAGTAAATAATGGCAACAGAGACCAAGACTTTTGAAAGTGATAAAACTGCGTTCAGAACCTGCTCGGTCACCGGTTTCAGGGTCCATTTACCGGCGCAACGCTTGATCCTCGCCAACGCGGTGGCCGCCGTTGTTTTCCTGCTCATCGGGCTGGTGATGGCCATCCTCATCGCCCTGACCCGGTGGGAAGCGGTACATCTGTTGCCGGCTGACCTCTATTACCGGTTCACCTCCATCCACGGTACTGATATGCTGGTGCTGTGGATTGTCTTCTTTGAGGTGGCCGGTCTCTACTTTGGTGGAGCTGTCATGCTCAATGCCCGCCTAATACTTCCCCGCCTGGCCTGGCTGGCTTATGCCCTGATGGTAGCTGGCGCTGTCATGGTCAACGTTGTGATGTTCACCGGCGGCGCGGATGTTATGTTCACCGCTTACGTGCCCCTTAAAGCACATCCGGCATTCTACCTGGGTGTAATTCTCTTCGCCGTCGGGGCACTGATTGCGGTGGGGCTGTTCCTGGCTAATATAATAGTCGCCAAGCGGGAAAGGGCGTTTACCGGGTCGGTTCCGCTGGTGACCTACGGTCTCATCGCCGCCGCGGTAATCGCCGTGTATACCCTCCTGAGCGGTGCTATCACCTTTGTCCCGGCTTTCTTCTGGTCCATCGGGCTTATCCCTGACTATGACCCGGCGCTTTACCGCGTTCTTTTCTGGGCATTCGGGCACCCGGCGCAGCAGATAAACCTGGCGGCAATGGTCGCTGTCTGGTATGCGTTGGGGGCATTGACAGTTGGCGCCAAGCCGGTGAATGAAAAACTGAGCCGGGTTGCCTTCTTACTCTATATTCTGTTCATCAACCTGGGCTCTGTTCACCACCTTATGGTCGACCCGGGCCTCAGTCAGCACAACCGTATCTTCAATACCAGCTACTTCATCTATCTGGCGGTAGTGGCCAGCATGATTCACGCCTATTCAATTCCGGCGGGAGTAGAGGTAGCCCAGCGCGCCAAGGGCTATGTGAAGGGTATCTTCCAATGGCTGGTAAGGGCGCCATGGAAAGAGCCGGGCTTTGCCGCCCTGGCGGTTTCCCTGGTGATTTTCGGCTTCATCGGTGGCACCAGCGGCGTTATCCAGGGTACACTCCAGCTTAACTTGATTGCCCACAATACCCTGCGTATCCCCGGGCACTTCCACGCCACTGTCGTCGGTGGCACGACGCTGGCATTCATGGGGCTGGCTTACTACCTGGTACCACTGATGGCCAGCCGTCAGCTCGTGGGTCTCAAGTGGGCGAAGGTGCAGCCCTATATATTTGGCGCCGGAATTACCCTGCTGAGCCTCGGTATGATGTGGTCGGGCATTCTGGGTGTGCCCCGCCGCACCTGGGACATCAGCCCGGAGGGCGCCGCACTAGCCGCCCCGGCCTATGAGGGTGCTCAATTCACTACGGCAATACTCGGCATGGGCGGCAGCATCGCCACCATCGGGGGTATTATATTCGTTCTGATAATGGTACTGACATTACTCAACGGCAAGAAAATGGAAAGGGCTAGATAGAGGTAACCTGATGGACAAACATAAAAATGAGCATCATGGAATTCAGGCGCCGGGAACGCTGGTACTGATAGCGATTTTCTTCCTGGTTTTTGTTGGTCTGTACTTTGCCAACTGGGTCTTACTCAGTGAAGCGTGGCCGGTGCGGTAAACGGTCGTGTCTCTTACAGTCGAAGGGTACAGGAACGGATTGCGAGAATGAAAGCCATTAGCTGGTCTTTGCCTTATCTCTCTCTTTTGAAGCTGAGGATTGTAGCCCTGTTGGTAATAGTGGCTATAGTGGCGGCACTGATTGCCGGGGCCGGTGATTTCTCTCCGGCCAGGTTAGCCTTACTCGCCCTCGTGGGCGGTATGGCCTGCGCCGGAGCGTCAGTCCTCAATAACTACCTGGACCGGGACATCGATGCGGTTATGCCGCGTACCAGGAACCGTCCCATACCCCGGAATAAGGTCAGCGCCACCGCCGCTCTCGTTCTTGGACTGGTGCTTCTGGTTGTTTCCCTGGTGGTTGCCTTCCAGTTGGGTTCCCTGGTGGTTCTTTCTCTAGGCTCCGGGGCGCTAATCTACGTAGTGCTCTATACCATGTGGCTGAAAAGGCGCACCTCCCTCAATATAATCATCGGGGGGTTATCCGGTAGCTGCGTGGTTCTGGCGGGGTGGTTTGCCATTACCCATGAGCTGTCCCCCGCACCCTTCCTGATAGCTTTGATTGTATTCCTGTGGACGCCGGGTCACTTCTGGAGCTTCGCCCTGGTTCATCAGGAAAGCTACCGGAAAGCAAGCATACCGATGTTGCCCAATGTCCTCGGGGCGAGGAAAACAGCGGGTTATATCGTGCTGCACAGTGCACTGCTGATGATAACCGTACCGCTGCTTTATTTTCTCAGCCCGCTGGGATTGACCTATCTGACTGGTGCCCTGTTCCTGAGCACGCTTTTCCTGGCTTCAGGCTTATGGCTCTGGAGGCAACCCGGTAAAGAACGGGCCTGGCGCAATTATAAATTATCCGGTCTGTACCTTCTGGGTCTGTTTGTGTTCATGTTAGCGGATGTGCTATCTTAAATACTACTTTAGATACCAAGGAGGCTTTAATGCGGAATCTGGCAGTTCTCTCTATCATTACCATAGCGGCGCTGGCGTTCGCTGCCTGCGGAGGGGCAGAACCCGCGCCGACTTCACCCACAACACCATCACTCCCCACTTTTCCTGCAGGGATTGATGCCCAGCTATTGTATAGCACCAACTGCGCCGCCTGCCACGGGACAAACCGGCAAGGGACTCCCGATATCGCGCCGTCTCTGACGCCGGACAGCCTGGCAGATCAGAGTGACGCGGAAATCAGGGATATCATAACAAAAGGTAGCCCGGGCACGGCAATGACTGGATTTGAGGGTCGCCTCAGCCCGGAGCAGATAGACGCCCTGATTCAATTCCTCAGGCGCTGAGCCGTAACGGCAGGCAATCTCATATCCTGCTAGCCTCCAATATTTATCTGACTGGTCAAGAGTCTTCATTTCCGGGAAATGAACGGATTGTTGCGCCGGAGTATCGGCCTGTCTCCGGCACCGGACAGCCCGGCAAAACTCGCCGATTTTAGCCCCCTAACCAAAAACGGTTCTGCGCGTTATACTATTTGTCGTGTCTATTGTAAAATAGAAAATATCTACTGGAAGTGGAGGGAATGAAGATGAAGAAGAGATTAGTCTCCGCATTATCCGTATTACTGGTGTTGCCGGTAGTAGCCTGCGCCCAGCCGGTAGCTGCCGGCCTGGTGATGTCAGACAAGCCGCGGGTGACTTCACCGGATGTCAGTCCGGCTGATGAGGTGTTGCTGGTTGAAGGGAACAGCGCTTTTGCCTTTGAGCTGTACCAGGCGCTCAGGGAAAAAGAGGGGAATCTTTTCTACTCCCCCCACAGCATTTCACTGGCACTGGCGATGACATACGCCGGAGCTCGCGGCGAGACCGCGGAGCAGATGGCGGATACCCTTCACTTCATCCTCCCCCAGGACCGGCTTCATCCGGCTCTCAACAGCCTGGATATCGAGCTCGGTAAACGGGGACAGGGAGCCAGCGGCAAGGACGGCGAGGGATTCAGGCTGAACATTGTCAACGCCATCTGGGGGCAAGAGGATTACACTTTCCTTCCCGCGTTCCTCGATGTCCTGGCGGAGAACTACGGGGCCGGTCTGAGAATCGTTGATTTCATAAACGAGACGGAAAAGTCACGGGTCACCATCAATGACTGGGTCAGCGATGAGACGGAGGGTCGTATTGAAGACCTCATTCCGCAGGGCGCGATTGACGAACTGACACGACTGGTGCTGACCAATGCTATCTATTTCAATGCTGCCTGGCAATACCCCTTTAGTGAGGACGCGACAGCGGACGGGCAGTTCCACCTGCTCGATGGCACACAGGTCACTGTTCCGATGATGAGACAGACGGAGTCCTTCGGCTATATGTTTGGAGGCGAAGAGTTCCATCTGCTTCACGATAGTGGGGATAGCACATGGATTTTACAGAGGTTCCAGGCGGTAGAGTTGCCCTATGATGGCGGTGAACTCTCCATGGTCATCATCCTGCCTGAAACCGGCCAGTTCGAGACCTTTGAAGAAAACCTGAACGATCAGCGTGTCAATGACATAATGGAAAGCCTGCAACATGCCCGGGTTAACCTGATGATGCCCCGGTTTGAATTTGACTCGGAATTCAGCCTTAAGGAAACTCTAGCCGGAATGGGTATGCCGGTCGCTTTCACGGAGAACGCGGATTTTTCCGGGATGACGGGCAACCGCGAGCTGCTCATATCAGACGTGCTCCACAAGGCATTCGTCGCCGTGGATGAAGCCGGTACCGAGGCGGCGGCGGCTACCGCCGTGATTGTGGGAGTAACATCAGCCCCCGTAGACCCTCCCATGGAAGTCACTATAGACCGTCCCTTCATCTTCCTTATTCGTGATATTGAGACCGGCGCCATCCTCTTTATCGGGCGTGTCCTCAACCCCGGTACGTAAGCAACCCCCGGTCACAGGAGTTGCGAGGCGGGATAGGTTACCTGTGTTCCGTTAACTCTCGCCCAGGGGGTGACCTGGTGAGGTCTGATACTGGTCGCGCTCAGTATGTGCTGTACCTGGGTTCCTCTGGTGAACAAGGCATCGGCGATTAAAGAGCGATGGCAACGCCAGGGTACAGCTTCAGCACACATCAGAGCGACTGTTTCCTCCTGTGCCAGCTTCATTAGCGCCACTAGATTTTCCTCGAATTCCTGCGTTTGCATATAATCGGCGAATCCCCGAAAACTGGCATTACGCCAGCCCTGGTTTGGTGAGTCGGCTTGCGGATGACGCAGACCTCCAAGTCCCGGCAGATGCTGATAGCCAATCCCCGCCGCCCTCAGGTCTCCGGGCAGGGTTTCAATGTTGAACTGCGGATTACGGCGGGAGCGGGGAATTGTACGGATATCGCTCACCTTGGTAACGCCGTTTGACTTCAGTAAATCGACAAGCTCTTCCAGCGTACGCGTGGAATGCCCTATGCTAAAAATTGTTCGTATCCCACCGGGAATATTCACTTCAGATAAGCAGCCTGTGTAATAAAAATGTAACTTTTCACTGCCCCATTTTATAACTTTTCCACATCTAATGTCTTATTATGTCTTAATCTGAGATGAGTCTTGAATTGACAGGTGGATTACCGCCCAAGATTTTCCCCGGATCCTGAACGGGATAAAGGGCAATTACGAGTCAGGTTTTGGGCAGAGAAGGAGATATTAATGAGCAGTCCGGCGCAACCCAGCGATTTCATACCGATAGCCAAGACCACGCAGCTCAAGGATGGCGCAATGATTGAAGCGAGAGCTGGCGACCGTGAAATTCTCCTCGCCAGGGTAGGGAAGCAGTATTACGCGGCTGACAACATCTGCCCGCATATGGGAGCAAGACTGGCGCTCGGCACTTTGCAGGGTACCGTGGTTACCTGTCCCCGTCACCGGTCAAAGTTTGACCTGAAGGATGGCCGGATAATCCGGTGGACGGACTGGACAGGTATCAAGGCATCCGTCAGCAAGCTGTTCCGTTCACCGCGTCCCCTGTCCGTCCACGCGGTTAAAGTAAGCGGGGATGATATTCTGGTCAAGCTTTAATGGTTATGGTTTTACCCATACTTTCTAAACCAGAGTCCCGGTAGGAGTCCTTGAGATGGCTGTTCAACCACTACAAGCATCAATAGTAGCCTATTTCTCCATGGAAATAGGCCTTAGTGCATCCATGCCAACCTATAGCGGTGGTCTGGGGATCCTTGCCGGGGATTCCTTGCGGGCTGCTGCCGATATCGGCATACCGCTGGTCGCGGTGACATTATTACACCGTAAGGGGTACTTTCATCAGCACCTGGATGCTGATGGCAACCAGCGGGAAAGCCCGGCGGAATGGAACCCGGAAGACTATCTTGAGCCGCTTTCGGTTCGCGGTACGGTGACCATTGAAGGTCGGCAGGTCTGGATACGGCCCTGGCGTTATATACTGCCGAGCCCCATAGCTGACGATATACCCGTATTATTCCTGGATACGGCGCTGCCGGAGAACAGTGAGTTCGACCGTACTCTGACCGACCATCTCTATGGCGGTGATGAGCATTACCGGCTGTGTCAGGAGGTGGTGCTGGGAATAGGGGGTCTGGTCATACTGCGTGCCCTGGGGTATACGGATGTGATGGTCTATCACATGAATGAGGGTCACTCGGCGCTGCTGACCATGGCTTTACTGTCAAATGAAGCGGAGCAATCGGCCCTGCCGGTGAATGCCCTGGAGAACATCGAGCGGGTACGAGACCAGTGTGTCTTCACCACACATACCCCTGTGCCGGCCGGGTTTGATAAATTCCCCTTTGACCTCGTC
>JAUYMF010000089.1 GCA_030698765.1 Dehalococcoidales bacterium | reverse complement strand
GATTCAGGAAGCCATGGAGAAACTGGAAAAGGCAGCCCTGTTCATGAAGGTACTGGGCTCCTATCCCAGAGCCAGGTAGCCGGCACGACCCTCTTGCACCCCATCCCGGTTCGAATCCAATGTGGGCTACCAATTGGAATTGAAAAAGGCACAGCTTTTTAGCTGCGCCTTTTGCTTTCAAGCTCTTGTGTCAGTTATTGAAGGGAACCTCACATGAACTTTCTTCTCTTGAAGGCTGACACATCTTTTATTGAAAGGTCAAACCATTCGCCTTGTCTTCTCCTGTCCTTAAATCTGTTATGCCAATAATTCTCTATTCCAACAGGGTCATCGGTTCTTATTTTGTGTAATACCGTTAAGTCTTCGGGAAGCTTGATACCGATTTCATAATTACGTCTTTCAACGTTTTTACTATTACCGATTTTATAAAAACGTCCCGATTTCATCAGGTATACATAACCAAATTCAATATCTGAGTCTTTTGGAAACTGCTCGGTAGAAGCTCCTGATATTGATACAGCTTTTTTACAGATGTCTGCTACATCCGAATACTCAGGATTATCTGCACAATACGCCAGGATTCTTTTGGGTAGTTCAGATTGTCTGCCTAGACGGCTGTGTATTGTGTTATGAGCGGGGAAACCCTTACTATTATGAGCCTTCATTCTAAGTTCTCCAACAGTCGGAAATTTGCCTATTTCTCTTATTAGAGAGATTATCTGCTCAATCAATGCTTCTTCGTCGTAAGCTAATTGAAGCGTATTGGGCGGGTATCCAGCTTCGGCAAGTGCGTCATTCCATCTTGTCCAATGTTTTCCCCACCAGTCCCAATATCTAATACCAGTTTCCTTCTCAAATTTGAGCCTTCCCAAAGGAATACCATTATTTGCTTTGGCGGTGCGGTCTATTTCTTTAAGAATATAATCCTTGTCCATTTGATGTTTATTATAAATGAGGTCTGATATTCAAGCAAGCAACTGCTGTAGGCTCGGTATGAGATGTTTCTTCTCAAAGAAAAGTTCGGAATGCTTCCAGTGCGGGCTAACAAGTGATTCGAGCTTGGCCCGCCTGAAAAGGCGGACTTTTTGATTGCCTTAATTATGATATAATTATAACAAATGCAGCGAGCAAAGCTTTCTTAGCGTGAAAAGAAGGGAACTGATTAAACATTTGGTTGAAAATGGAGCTTTGTTCCTGCGAGAGGGTCGGAGACATAGTATCTATCACAGAGGAAAGTATAGAACGGAAGTCCCGCGCCATAATGAGATAGTTGATGAATTAGCCCGAAAAATTTGCAAGGACCTTGAAATTCCTTTTCTTAAGTGAGGAGTAGCTCAATGAAATATAGGGCAGTTATTAAAAAAAGCGGTAACTGGTGGATAGGCTGGCTTGTTGACCTGCCGGGTGTTAACGCGCAAGAAAAAAGCCGGGATAAACTCGTTGAATCTCTGAAAATCGGCGCTGAAGATATGCTCAACACTCCTATCGAACCGCAAAGCGAAGAAGAATTGGTAACAATCGAGGTGTAACACTCAACCCCCGCTGCCAATTCAGTAGTATCATTCCCTTTATATTTTACCTTTGATGCTGCTGGCCTTTATTTCTTTACGTCCATTCTGTGCAGGTTGGTTCCATGTCAAAACTCCAAATTAATAATAACTTATAATAACTTGCTCAAATTCTCAAAGTATGACCACCTCTAGCGAAGCCTGCTATAGTGTGCCCGCCAACCGATATTTATTGCCCAAAGCAAGGCTAAATTACGGCGCGCTAGACCGACTCTTTCCCAAATCGAGGGTAGTTTGAAGAACTCCTGTGAAGCCCAGTCATGTCCCTTCTTTAATACCTGCCGTGACATCAGCTTCGGCTCAAAGACTATCTCATCAGCATACCTGGACCATTCCCTGGTGATTATCCTACCCTCTTTGTCCAGAGAGTTATAGAAGTCAGTACCGGGAAGGGGCATCGGATAAGCAAAACCAGCGCTCTCCAACTTCATTTTCTGGGCAAAGCGGACAGTGCGCTCAAAAACATCTTGAGTATCCTCGTCAAGACCGATGATGAAGAAGCCGTGGATACCAATTCCTTTGGAGTGAATCTTTCTAATCACCGTCTGGTACTCATCTACTACATTTATTTTCTTGCCTACCGCGGCTAGATTGGCCGGGGATATTGACTCAAATCCGATGAGCAAGCCGATGCAACCGCTGGCAGCGGCCAGTTCCAGCAGTTCATCATCCTTGGCTATGGTGACCGAGGCCTGGCCTAACCACTTGATTTTGCGGGGAATCATGGAGCGAAAAAGCTCTTTGGCAAATTTAGGATTGCCAATGATATTATCGTCAACGAAAAAAAAGTATTTACCCCCGTTAAAGGTATCAAGCTCCTTGATGACTTCTTCTACAGGACGGCAGCGATAGGTACGGCCGAAGAAGGAAGAAACTGAGCAGAAAGAGCAGGAATACGGGCAGCCTCTGGTGGCAGCCAGTGTGTTTTTGATTAAGTAGGCCCCTTTGGTAAATAAGTCCCGGCGGGGTAGGGGTAAATTATGCAATGGCAATCGCTCACCTTGCTCGTATCTCTTTTGGAGCCTGTTTGCCTTGAGGTCGGCGATTAGTCTGGGCCAGGTCTCCTCAGCTTCGCCAATGACTACGGCATCAGCGTGCTGACCTGCTTCATCGGGCAGGAAGCTGGCGTGTATACCTCCCAGGACGACCTTTACTCCTCTGGATCTAAAGATATCAGCAATCTCGTAGGCGCGTTGTGCCGTAATGGTCAATACCGTGATTCCTACCAGGTCAGTTTCCTCTTGAAAATCAATAGCTGCAACATTCTCATCGGTTAATGAGACTTCGACATCTGGCGGGGTTAGTGCCGCAACCATCCCCAAACCCAGCGGCGGTACTAGAACCTTCTTAAGCTTCCGGCTGTTCACCAGTACAGCCGGGGCAATTAACTTTAACTTCATACGATATACTCATCCTTTTTGGCAAAAAATAATTAATTAATATTGCGTAGGGTCTATTTTAATACGTTTCGCTCGCTGTGACAAATACTGGACTCCAGCAGTTACGGAAAAGTTGTGAGGCACTGTTGCAGCGCGGAATCAGCCCTTTCCTCTCAAACATCAGCTCGGAATACTTCCAATGCCGGTATGGGTGGACAGGGCGTGCTGCCCGTCCCGATAGTTTATCACGGATGGGTGCAGAGACTGCCGGACTCCTGGACTAACCATCTGACCGACGCCCAGCGTAACCCGTTACCATAATGAAATAACGCGATGGGTTTTCCCGCAAAACCCGGGAGCACACACCAGTGTGTGCTCCCGGGTTACATTAATCACCCCAAACCGGCGTCTGATAACCATAAAAGGATCGACCTTTTAATATCTCAGAGCCTGAACAAAATAAGGACAAATCCTCCGGAACTTAAGTAGTAGTACGGATTACCCCATAAGGGGCAATAAATGTAGAATAGTTATGTGAAATTAAGAGCAGAGCTGGCCGCTTTCGGAGCTGTAAGCTGGAAGGAATGGGGTAAGGTCGCTGCTACCCTGCTGGTTTTTATTGCTTTTACGGTAGGTCTGACTATCTTGTTCCACAGGATATCAGATCGAATCCAGTTTTCCATCTATGAGTCCGCCTGGATCGCTTATCTGGTGGTTTTCACCGCCACCCTGGTATCCAATTTATCTCTGGTAACGCCGGCGCCCGTTGCCCTGGCCGTGATGCTGCCGGCAGCAACTCTGTGGAACCCGGCTCTCATCGGGTTGGCAGCCGGTCTGGGGGCCAGCATCGGGGAGCTCAGTGGCTATCTGGCCGGATACTTGGGACGCAAGATGATTCTGCCTGAGACTTTCATGTGCCGTATCAATGACAGGTTCTGCATCAGTCACATGGGTCAGAAGATTCAACAGTACGGGGCGTGGGCTATCGGGGTGCTTGCCTTTCAGCCTATCCTGCCCTTTGATGTGGGCGGAATATTGGCCGGGATGGCTAAAATGCGTCTGCCCCGGTTTTTTTTAGCTCTTCTGGCTGGAAAGACGGCGAAATTCGTCGCTCTGGCTTACCTCAGCGGGCTGATAGCCCATTTACCATTCCTTTCCTCCTTTATGCTGAAATAGCAGATTGACTGACAGCTTCCGGCGGTAAGGGAGCGGCAAAGAAAATACCCATCGCTCCAACTTTATTATGATTCTTTAACCGCCCCCCGGTTTGAAGCCACACTTTCCGCTTCTTGCACTATTCAGTGACTATTTCCAGGCCTGGTATAGGGCATTGTAAATAGCGTTAGTTTACCTATTTCATTCCATTCCGGCCCCGTAGCAGGTACGGGATAAACTTCAGCCGGAATCCGGCCTGTCCCCACCCCAACTGGATACCGACTCCCGTGTCGGAGTACGGGACAAGCTTCGTCGGTATGGTTATCGGGCATAATAACGGATCGTTAGAAACATTACACTAGTCCCAGACCATAGCGTCTTAATGCCCTTGAGCCGGGCCGGATAAGCAGGTCTTCTTTCGCCTGCTTACCCGGAGATAGCCTCACCTGAATAGCTATCTTTGAACTTGAGAAATTATCAAAGGGCTCCCAAAGCCTTGTTCAATCTGTCAGGCAGAAGGTAAAGACAGATAAAACTTGATATAATGACAATATTTTGAAATAATATAGGTATATCCTTATCGTCACCGGTGGAATAGCTAAAGTACGGAGGTATAAACATGGAACCTGCAGGTAAGAGAAATTCGGGTATCACCCTGGTTGGAGACCTGCCATGGGGTACCCATTTCTGCCAGTTCTACACAACCAAGAAAGATTTGCTTGACACGCTTGTTCCTTATTTCAAGGCCGGCCTGGAGAATAACGAGTTATGCGTCTGGGTGACTTCTGATTTCGTGACCGAGGCAGATGCGCTGAGAGCCATGAAGAAAGGCTTGCCGGGCTTTTCCGGCTACCTTGACAAGGGACAGATTGAAATATTCCCCTACACGGACTGGTACCTGAAGGGAGGAAGTTTTGACCTCAAGAGAACGCTCGATATGTGGATGGAAATGCACGATGGAGCTTTGTCACGGGGTTTTGACGGATTAAGGGTTAGCGGTAACCCGTACTGGATCGATAATAAGAAAGACTGGGATGATTTTGCCAGTTATGAGGCGGAAATCAACAACGTTATCGGCGGTACCAGGCTGCTGGTACTTTGCACCTACTCTCTCAAGAAATGCGGCGTAGCCGAGATACTGGACGTCGTCAAGAACCATGAATTTGCGCTGGCGATGAACCGTGGCGCCTGGCAGCTTATCGGCGCACCTGCGGCTGGGTAACAGTCGTATCTCCTGGCTCATGTCTACACCTCCGCAGACGTAAGGGGTAAGCGTTTCCTGAGACAATATGGACAATATGTACTCTGACAAACGGAAATCGGGCATTTCCTTAATCGGGGACGTTCCCTGGGGTACCAGCTTCTGCCATTTCTCTCAAACGGATAAGGAACTGCTGAATGTCCTGGTACCTTATTTCAAGGCCGGACTGGAGGGTAACGAGTATTGTATCTGGGTTACCTCCGGCACCCTGGACTGTGAAGCTGCCCGCAAAGCACTGGAAAAAGCCGTCCCCCGATTCAAGGAGTACCTGGAAAAGCAGCAGATTGAGATAATACCTTACAGCCAGTGGCATGCTGCGAATAAAAACCCGGGGGAAACGATCATCTTAAGGCACGATAATGCCATCTCTCGCGGCTTTGACGGCCTCCGGCTCGCCGCCGATGCCCTCTCCGAAAAGAAGGGCGGCAAGACTTCCCGTTCTTACCCGGAGGTCGATACCATCGGCAGATACAGCGTGATTGCCGTCTTCACTTACCCGCGCGACGAGTTCGATGCTGCGGGGCTTATGGAGATAATGAAGAATTACCGGTTCGCGCTGGTGCGCAACGCCGGTAAACTGGAGGTCATTGAGAGTTCAGAGGCCAGGATAGCCAGAGAAGCCCTCAGGATAACTGAAGAGAAGCTGAATTCCATCTTCCGCCATATGGCGGAAGGGTTTGCCTACCACCGGATAGTGCTGGACAGCAGTGGAAACCCCTGCGACTACGTGTTTCTTGAGGTTAATGACGCCTTCGAGAAACTTACCGGACTTAAAGCGAAAACCATCATCGGGAGAAGGGTAACGGAAGTTCTTCCTGGCATCGAAAAAGACCCCACGGACTGGATAGGCAAGTTCGGCCAGGTGGCACTGACGGGAAAGCCCATGAGCTTCGAGAGCTATGCGGAGCCATTAGGGAAGTGGTATTCCGTTTCCGCCTTTAGCCCCCACAAAGGGTTTTTCGGTGTAACCTTCAGCGACGTCACGAACCGGAAGAAAACTGAAGACGACCTGCTAAAAACGAAAGCGGAATGGGAGCGAACCTTCGACAGTGTCCCGGACCTCATCTCCATTCTGGACGACAAGCATACAATCATACGGGCTAATAAAGCGATGGCAGACCGCCTGGGGCTGACACCGGAGAAATGCGTGGGGCTGCATTGCTACGAGGTCGTCCACGGGGCAACGTGTCCGCCGGAGTTCTGCCCGCATTCCCGGACCTGCGGGGACCTCCGGGAGCATATGAGCGAAGTACATGAACCGCGCCTCGGCGGCGACTTCCTGGTGAGTACGACGCCACTTTTCGATGATCAGGGAAAGCTGGTCGGCTCCACGCATGTCGCACGCGACATCACCGAGCGCAAGCAGGCCGAACGGGCGCTGCGCGAGAGCGAGGAACGGTTGAAACGGTCAGAGGAACTCGCCCACCTCGGTAGCTGGGAACTGGACATCGTCACTAATACTCTTATCTGGTCTGACGAGGTCTACCGGATTTTCGGACTGCAGCCTCAGGAATTCGGCGCGACTTATGAAGAGTTCCTCCAGGCCGTGCATCCCGATGACCGCGCGGCAGTGGATGAAGCCTACTCCAGTTCACTGCGGGAGTCAAGAGATACCTACGAGGTTGACCACAGGATTATAAGAAAATACAGCGGAGAAATACGCTATGTCTCTGAAAAATGCGAGCATACCAGGGATGAAAGCGGCAAAATCATCCGGTCTATCGGCATGGTGCATGACATCACCGAGCGCAAGCTGGCTGAAGAAGAAGTAAGGAAGCGTACCGCCGAACTCGAAGCATCCAACAGAGAACTGGAGGCTTTCTCCTACTCAGTTTCACATGACCTGAGAGCACCCTTAAGGAGCATGGAAGGCTTCAGCAATGCCCTCCTTGAGGACTACGCTGACAAGCTGGATGACCGGGGCAGGCAGTACCTGAAGTACGTACAGGAATCGAGTGACCTTATGGCGCAGCTGATTGACGACCTGCTCAAGCTGTCCAGGGTGACGCGGAGCGATATGAATTACGAAAGGGTGAAGCTGAGCGAGATGGCGCAAAAAGTCCTGGCACAACTCGAAAAGAGCGAACCTGACCGGGAGATGATACTGAACATCGCGCCTGATATCACGGCCTACGGTGACCGCAACCTGTTGCGCCTGGTACTGGAAAACCTGCTGGGCAACGCCTGGAAATTCAGCGGCAAGGTCTCTTCACCCTGCATTGAAATGGGCACTACGGAGCAGAACGGCAAGCGGGCCTATTTCATTCGCGATAACGGGGTCGGGTTTGATATGGAATATGCTGACAAACTCTTCAAACCGTTCCAGCGTCTGCACAAATCAACCGAGTTTGCCGGAACCGGAATAGGACTGGCAACGGTACAGCGCATTATAAACCGCCACGGCGGCAAGGTCTGGGCGGACAGCAAGGTGGGGGAAGGAACCACGTTTTACTTCACACTGGGCTAGAGCGAAAAAGGAGGATTTTTTGGAAAACAAGAGGATACTTCTGGTAGAGGATAATCCCAAAGATGTGGAGCTTACCAAACGGGCGCTCCTGCAGTCAAACATCAGCAATGGACTGATGGTTGTTGAGGACGGAGTTGAGGCGCTGAAGTATTTCTTTGGCGAAGATGGCAAGAGCGGCTGCGCCTTCGAGGACCTGCCGGTGGTGGTGTTGCTCGACCTGAAGCTGCCCAGGGTTGACGGGCTTGAAGTGCTGCGCCGCCTGCGCGCCAGTGAAAAGACGAAACTGATGCCGGTAGTAGTACTTACCTCTTCAAACGAGGAAAAGGATATAGTCGCCAGCTATGACCTTGGCGCCAACAGCTTTGTACGCAAACCGGTTAAATTCTCCGAGTTCGCTGAAGCTATTAGACACCTGGGGCTGTACTGGCTTATACTTAACCAGCCGGCGCCAAACGGTGCAAGGAAATAATGAAGCCGCTGAGAGTACTTATCGTTGAGGATTCGGAGCAGGATGCAGCCCTTCTCATAATGGAATTGCAGAAAGCCGGCTATTCCCCGGTCTACAAGCGAGTGGATACAGCCAGTGAGATGAGCGACGCCCTGGATACCGAAGCGTGGGACATCATAATCAGCGACCATTCCATGCCAAGCTTCAGCAGCCTGGATGCTCTGCGGCTATCGCATGAAAAGGGGCTCGACCTGCCTTTCATTATCGTATCCGGGCAAATCGGTGAGGACACAGCCGTTGAAACGATGAGGGCGGGCGCCCATGACTATATAATGAAGGATAACCTCAAACGCCTGGGCCCGGCAATCGAAAGGGAGCTTGAAGAATCAGCCAACCGCCGCAAGCGCAGAAAAGCGGAGGAGGAGCTTAGAGCCAGAGAAGAAGAACTCCGCCTGGCGAAAAAGATTGAAGCTCTCAAGGACGAGTTCATCGGCATGGTGTCCCATGAGCTTAAAACACCGCTTACGGTCATCATCGGTGCGCTGAAAGTCGCTGCAACTGATGGTGTGACCATCGAAGAGGCGAGAGATCTCATCCATAACGCCGCCGCCAATGCTGAAGCTTTAGCCGCCATGGTTGATAATCTGCTGGAGCTGTCACGCTATCAATCGGACCGCCTGAACCTGCAGCCGAAGCAGACCCAGGTCAAGCCCGTAATACAGTCCATTATCCAGAAGTTTGAAAATGTATCTGAGGTACACCACCTTACCGTTGATTTTCCTGCTGAGCTGCCGGCGGCAATGATTGACCCTATCCGGATAGAGAGAGTGCTCCATAACCTGGTGGAGAATGCAATAAAGTACTCTCCGGATGGGGGAGAGGTCAGAATATTCGGCTCTCAGCGGGACACTCAACTGCTTATCGGAGTGAGCGACCAGGGAATAGGGATTTCACCCGAGGACCAGACCAGACTTTTCCAGAGTTTCCAGCGGCTGGACGTACAGAACAAGTATGACATAGCCGGCGTGGGTCTTGGTTTAAAAGTCTGCCATATTCTGGTGGAAGCTCACGGAGGTCATATCTGGGTGGAGTCTACACCCGGCAAAGGGTCAACCTTCTGCCTGACACTACCCATCTCAGATGACAAACAGTAGTCCATTCATCGGGTCTTTCCATAACAGAGACAGCCTCTTTTTACGAATAGCCCTTTCGTTCAGTAGTTCGACGCTCCAATCTCCTCCATCTTCCCGGTTGCCAGATAAACGACCCGTTCACAGATGTTGGTTACTCTGTCCGCACTGCGCTCCAGGTTGTGCGCCACCCAGATAAGCCGGGTGGCTCTGGTGATGGTCTTGGGGTCTTCTATCATGAAAGTAAGAAGCTCTCTGAAGACTTGATTGTAAAGGTTATCCACTTCATCATCCTCAGAGGCAATTTGCCTGGCGGTATCAGCATCGCGGTTAATCAGGGCTTCCAGGCTCCGGCGCAGCATACTATTGGCTTTTTCCGCCATACGGGGTATGTCAATCAGCGGCTTGAGAGGAGGCTCATCCCCAATCAAGATTACAATCTTGGCGATACCCTCAGCGTAATCACCGATTCGTTCTATCTCGGTAATTATATTCAGGACGCAGATAATGGCGCGCAGGTCACCGGCCATGGGCTGCTGGGTGGCTATAAGCTGGATACACTTCTCCTCTATATCAAACCGCTTCCTGTTTATCTTCCGGTCGTCGGTTATTATCTCGCGAGCCTTTTCCAGGTCTCTATCTTTCAGGGCTTCAATGGAACGGATGATAGCTTTTTCTACCATGCTCCCCATGGCAAGAACATCATCCTGGATTTCCCGCAGCTTCTTATGAAAGACCGTCCTTATTTCCATTTTATAAAGCCTCCCCTCGCCTCTAACCGAAGCGCCCGGTAATATAGTCTTCCGTACGTTTATCCCTGGGATTGGCGAAAAGTTCAGACGTTGGTCCGTACTCCACCAGTACCCCCGCCCGGTCTGTATCCATGGTCATAAAGGCGGTGGAATCTGATACCCTGGCCGCCTGCTGCATATTATGGGTTACTATAATGATTGTATAGTCTTCCGTCAAGTTTCTCATCAAATCCTCAATCTTGAGGGTGGCCACCGGGTCAAGAGCGCTGCAGGGTTCGTCCATCAGGATGACCTCCGGCTCGATGGCGATAGCCCGGGCGATGCACAACCGCTGCTGCTGACCGCCGGAGAGGGCCAGGGCGCTTTTGTTCAGTCGGTCTTTTACCTCGTCCCACAGTGCCGCCCGCTTAAGCGAAGACTCCACCGCCTCGGCCAGGCTGCCCTGGTAACCGTTGGTGCGCAGTCCGAAGGCGACATTATCGAAGATAGACTTGGGGAAGGGATTAGGTTTCTGAAATACCATGCCGATATGGGAGCGTATCTCGGTGGGGTCTACACCCGGAGCATAGATATCCTGGTTGTCAAAAAGTATTTTCCCGTCTACTCGCGCTCCCGGGATGAGGTCATTCATCCGGTTGAAACAGCGCAGAAGAGTACTCTTGCCGCAGCCGGAAGGACCGATGAAGGCGGTTACCTGTTGCCGGGTTACCGTCAGGCTGATATCTTTCAGTGCCTGAAAATTGGTGTACCACATTTTCAGGCCGTTCACCTCTATTATATTCGCTTCCGTCACATTATTCCTCCGATCTTATCTGGTAGCGATTCCTCAGGTAAATGGCCAGGGCATTCATTGAGAGAAGGATCACCAGCAGGACGATGATACCAGCCGCGGCCAGTCCACGGAAATCATCCTGGGGTCGCGTTACCCAGTTGAATATCTGGATCGGCAGCACGGTAAATCTATCAAACGGACTGGCGGGGATGAAGGTGAGGTAAACCAGGGCGCTAATGGCTATAACCGGGGCCGCCTCACCTATAGCCCGGGACATGGCCAGGATTATCCCGGTGAGTATCCCCGGAAAGGCCGCCGGCATGATAACTCCCCGGATAACCTGCCACTTGGTGGCCCCCAGGGCATAAGCGGCCTCGCGGTAAGTCCGGGGCAGAGCGCGTATGGCCTCTCTTGATGCCAGGATAACAATGGGCAGAACCATCAGGCCAAGGGTCAGGGCGCCGGACATCAGGCTCCGGCCCAGGCTCATCCAGCCGACGAAGATAGTCAGGCCAAGGAGTCCGTAGACAATAGAAGGGACACCGGCCAGGTTGGAAATATTCACCTCTATCATCCGTGTCAGCCAGTTTTTAGATGCGTACTCTTCAAGATACAGCGCTGCCCCGACCCCGACCGGCACCGTAAAAAGGGCGGTCAGTCCCATGAGCCAGATTGTGCCCGCTAATGCCGGGAGAAGCCCCGCCTCCTCCGGGTGGCGGGAGGGATAACTGGTCAGGAAGTGCCAGCTTAACCAGGGCGTGCCCTGCGCCAATATCCGGACCAGCAGGGTTATCAGCCCGGCGATACTCAGCAGCACGGCCAGCAGGAAGAGACCATAGACAAGGTACCCCACCCCTTTACGCAAGGGTAGACGGCGCCGGAAAAGGTCTGTGTTTAGCTGCATCAGTACCTCTCCTGCCAGCGGCGGACTATCCAGTGTCCCAGCAAGTTCATGAGCAGGGTCATTATGAATAACAGAAGGCCGACCGCAAAAATAGTGTTATACTCCAGCGAGCCATGCGCTGTCTCCCCCAGGCTCAATTGGACGATGAAAGCTGTCATCGTCTGGATACTCTCCAGTGGGTTTAAGGTCATCTTTGGAGTCGCCCCGGCGGCTATGGTGACCAGCATCGTCTCGCCAATGGCGCGTGAGATGGCCAGGATAAAGGCGGCGATAATGCCGGAAAGGGCAGCCGGCAGCGTTACACGCATGGCTACCTCCAGGCGAGTAGCCCCCAGGGCATAAGCCCCCTGCCTCAGGGAACGGGGCACGGCCAGCATGG
Source organism: Dehalococcoidales bacterium (assembly GCA_030698765.1). Classification (NCBI taxonomy): domain Bacteria; kingdom Bacillati; phylum Chloroflexota; class Dehalococcoidia; order Dehalococcoidales; species Dehalococcoidales bacterium. Next base: position 619 of record JAUYMF010000089.1, on the reverse strand, counting down.
CGTCTTCACTCAGGGATGAAACCATAGGTATTATCATCAATCCCATCACCAGTCCGGCGCTCAAGGCATTGAAAATCAGCATATCCGGGAACACTTTCTGCAGTAGCGGGCTGACAAAAGTGATGGCAAAATAGCCGTAAACCACGGTGGGAATACCGGCCAGCAATTCCAGAGCCGGCTTGATTATCCGCCGTACTCGGTCCGGGGCGTACTCAGAGAGGAAAATAGCCGTAGCCATGCCCGCCGGCAGGGCCACGGCAGCGGAGATTACCGTTACCAGCAGGGTACCCATTACCAGGGGCAGAACGCCGAATGACTGGGGTACCAGGATTGGCGCCCAACGGGTGCCGGTCAGAAACTCCCAGATGGAAACCTCCCTGAAGAAACCGAACGCCTGCGAAAGCAGGCTGACGACGATGCCGATAGTGGTGGCTACGGATACCAGGGCGCAGGTGAAGAGTATCCAGCGTACCACTCTCCCCTCAATATCCTGCCGCCGGCCGCGGGCACTTCTGGAGCGCTGTCCCAGCCTTACGATACGTCCCCCGGTTTCGGTTATATCCTGTTCCATATTCATAGTTTTCAGAAAAAGCGGGAAGGAACAGCGGTCTTTCGCTCT
>JAUYMF010000088.1 GCA_030698765.1 Dehalococcoidales bacterium | reverse complement strand
CCGGGAAATTATGCGGGAAATACTCACGCCGGATACCGGCGCCCTTCTCACGGAACTGCGCCATGTCAGTCACGTAAATATTGAGCTTGATGACGTCCCTCAGGTTGGCTCCGGCGCCCTCCAGCACCCCCTTGATATTCTCGAAAACGGTGCGCATCTGGAGAGCCATATCACCCACGCCAACCGGTTGGCCGTTCATATCCACCGAGATTTGACCGGCCACAAAGATAAGCTTACCGCCGGTGACCTCCCAGGCCTGGGAGTATTCACCTACCGGTTTGGGGGCGAACTCACTCTGGACGATTTCTTTCGTCATATTTTACCTCCTTAAAGAATTCGGAACCAACCAATGCACGGTAACAAATATAGGTTGGCGGCAGGCTATTGTCAAACCGGCTTACTCGCCTCCACCGCAGGGATTGCAATTGGCAATTCTGGTATAATAGAACTCAAGGGGATAATCTTACACTATCCACATGATTACGTGTCAGGAAATCAAACTATGAACAGAAGTATCCTGCTGGTATTCGCCCATCCTGATGATGAGAGTTTCGGCCTGGCCGGTACCATTCTCAAGTATTCTCAGCAGGGCGTACCGGTAGACCTGGTGTGCGCCACGAAAGGTGAAAAGGGCTCCCGGATTGATGTACCAGACAACATAAGCACCGGGAGCGCCCGGGAGGATGAACTGCGGGCGGCGGCCGCCATTACCGGCATCCGCCGGATTTACTTCCTGGACTACATTGACGGTGAACTGGACAAAGCCGATACTGACGAAGTGACCGCCAAAGTCTTCGAGATAATACGGCAGCTCCTGCCGGAAGTGGTGATAACCTTCGGGCCGGACGGTATTAGCGGTCACGGCGACCATATCGCTATCGGCAGGGCAGCCACCGGAGCCTTCGAGAGGCTAAGCGCCACCGGGGCCGGGCCGCGCAAGCTTTACTACGTGACCATACCGGCCAGCGCTGTACCTGAGGTCGGTGAGTTCGGCGTCATCACCCGTCCTGATGATGAGGTGACGCTAACCGTTGACGTCAGCCTCTATCTCGACCTTAAGATACAGGCCATCGCCGCCCACCGCTCTCAACAGGACTCCCAAGATTTCATCGAGATGCTCCGTCAAAACCGGCAAGCCGGATTCGCCATAAAGGAGCACCTCTACCGGGCTGTCCCCGCTCCCACGGGTAAAGAGTCCGACCTGTTCCAATAATTGCGCGGCTACGTTCCGTCTAACTCTTCCGGCCGACTGTGACCAGTATCTGCACCACAAACATCAGCCAGACAATCCCGCAGATAATGCTCAGTATGCCGATAGGCATCATATAGGGGGTCATCAATGCCTCCAGTTGAGGGCCCACTACTCCGGCAATGAAAGCGTTACCGGCGCGAATACCTACCGTAATCATCAACACAGCCTGTATCGTGAAGCCAATCACAAAGACCCAGAATATCCAGTTGATAAGGCGCGGCGCCGCGATGGGCTTACCGCTGAGAACTGGCACCAGATAGTAGACCACCGCCGCCAAGAGCAGTGAGACCCACCCCAGGAGATTGACATGGACATGAGCTCCCACGATGATGGCGGCCGGTCCCTGGGTGATAAACTCGTGAATCGGACCCTGTGCCTGAAGCGCGCCCTGAACAACACCCCAGGCAAAGAAGAGCACCGCGGCGACAATAAACTTCACCAACCGCTTGTTAGTTTCTATTGCTTGCATCCTGGCACCTCCTGTTTGATTCAGTAAGAAGACTGTTAACGCTTAATTCCATTCACATCCGGACACCTCCTTATAGAATTCTAGGGAGCTGTATATTTGATGAATTGCAGCAGCGCGTCTATCTCTTCCGGGCTGAGCCTCGTCTTCCAGGCTGGCATATTGGTATAGGGGATACCCTCAACTATGGTCTCTTTTACGGCAGCATCACTCCGTACCCCCAGGCTATCCGGTGTCAGTGCGCCACCGGAGCCGTACACTCCCTGCCGGCTTTCCCCGTGACATGAAGCACAATTAGCGGAATACAGGCTGGCGCCATCCGGAACCGTGGTTATGTCCCCCCTAGGCGCGTTGGCTGGCGGCGTTGCCTGGCCCTGGCAGGCCAGTAATAGCAGATTTGTGATGACCAGTATGATGGGAGTTATCCGATGTGTCACAGGCTACCCCGATACATTTCCATAATCAGCACAATCACGGAGAAAGTACTCAAACGGCAACAGTATGGCCTATCTTACGCCTGCCGCCGTTGTATCTCAGCCTGTCTTAATATGTTAAGTAGCATAGCACTGACACCAAATTTCAGATATACTGGGAACAGCGTATTGTTGACTACATAGAAGTACCTGTTTCCAGACCGGAACAGGCTTAATATTGACTCGCGTGTGACTTCTCAATTCCGGTTATCAGACCCGTAAAGGAGGTTATTATCATGGCCAAGCTAGAAGAGTACGCAGACAAGTACCAGACCATCCAAATGGAACGCCGCAACGGCATTCTCCAGGTTACTTTTCACACGGAAAACGGCCCCCTGCAGTGGGGAACGCTGCCCCACCGTGAGTTCCCCCGCGCCTTCGGAGATATCGGCAGCGACCCGGAAAACAAGGTGGTTATCATCACCGGCACCGGGGACGTCTTCTCCGGCCCCAAAGCAACGCCCGGCGTCCGCGCCCGGGGCCCTGCCTGGTGGTGGGACAAGATTTACTGGGAAGGGAAGCACCTGCTGATGAACCTGTTGAATATCGAAGCGCCTATGATCAGCGCCATCAACGGCCCGGCCCTGCGCCACTCCGAACTGCCGCTGACCTGTGACATCGTCCTGGCCGCCGAGGAAGCCGCTTTCCAGGACTCCGGTCACTTCACCAACGGGCTCATTCCGGGCGACGGGATGCACGTTATCTATCCCCTGCTGATGGGATTGAACCGGGCTCGTTATTTCCTGCTCACCGGCCAGACGCTATCGGCACAGCAGGCACTGGAACTCGGACTGGTCAATGAAGTCCTGCCCAAGGAGCAGTTGCTCCCCCGTGCCTGGGAACTGGCCGAGCAGCTGGCACAGCAGCCGCCACTGGTTCTGCGTTACAGTCGGGTACTGCTCACCCAGCACCTCAAAAGCCAGATACACGACCTGCTGGGATACGGGCTGGCGCTGGAGGGGATGGGCACGATGGACGACCGCCAGGACAAGAGTCCCTGATATCGCCTCAGCTTATTTCTTAAACCAATTATTTCTTTTGTCGCGCACCTACACACGACCTCACCCCCTTTATCCCCCTCTCCTACCAGGAGAGGGGGAAGAGTTTTAAGAGAGGGGGCTTTGCCCCCTCTCTACTGTACACTCCCCCTTCCCTCTGGGGAAGGGGGCACAGGGGGATGGGCACCCTAATCGCTTATACCAAGTCAATAAATATTCTTTTCATTTATAGAGTACAACTGTACATTCATTTACCTGGCGCGACCCTAGCCTCACCGAGTCAGGCGTAACGACCGCCATCGACAAGGATGTTTTGACCGGTGCTGAAGCTGGAAGCGTCCGAGGCAAAAAATACGGCGGCACCGGCCATATCTTCGGGTACCGAGAGACGCCCTAACGGCACCTGGGCGGCCGCCCGCTTAAAGTCATCGTCGTTGCGCACCCTTTCCGTGAGCCTGGTCTTGACCAGGCTGGGGCTGATGGCATTAACCCTTACGTTGTAGGGAGCCAGCTCCATGGCCAGCACTCTGGTCATTGCCAGTATGCCGCTCTTGGCAGCAGCATAAGCGCCCACCATCGGGCGCGGGTCGTGCCCTAGAGTCGACGCGATATTGATTATGTTCCCCTTCTTCTGGGCAACCATTATCTTGCCCGCTGCCTGGCAGCAGAAGTAGCAGCCCTTGAGATGGGTATTGATAATGCTGTCCCAGTCTTCTTCAGACATTTCCAGCAATGGTATCCGCAGGTAGTTACCGGCGTTATTGACCATAATATCAATCCGGCCGAATTCCTTCATCACGGCCGCTACCAGGTCAGCCACATCTGTACTGGAAGAAATATTCGCCCGTACCGCCAGAGCCCGCCGCCCCTTTCCTCTGATTTCGTCAGCCACCCCCACCAACTCGCCATCTGCAAGCGTCCGGCTGCAAATAGCCACATCCGCCCCGGCTTCAGCCATAGCCAGCGAAATAGCCCGGCCAATCCCACTCTTACCACCGGTAACCAGAGCCACCCTACCCGCCAGGGAAAAATCAACAATACTCATCGGTCAGCCTCCTTAACCGGCTTTTACCGTGCTGAATGCGTCAGCGACCACCTTCACCGTCGCCTGAATATCCTCATCACTGTGCGCCAGGGAGATAAAGGCAGCTTCAAACTGCGACGGCGGCCAGTAGATACCATTGGACAGTAGCTCCCGGAAAAACCGGGCAAAAAGGGTTGTATCTGACCTTTTCGCTGAGTCATAATCGACCACCGCCTGAGCAGTGAAAAAGACGGTCAGCAGTGACGCCACCCGCGCAATACGCACACTGATACCAGCCTCAGCCGCGGCGGCAGTGACGCCTTCCGCCAGTCTTGATGCTTTCGCTTCCATTTGTTCATAGACCCCGGGGTAACTCAAGACTTTTACGGTTTCGATACCGGCGGTCATCACCAGTGGGTTCCCGGAGAGTGTCCCGGCCTGATAGACCGGCCCTTCCGGAGCCATCATCTCCATAATCTCCCGCCGCCCGCCGTAGGCCCCTACCGGCAGTCCGCCGCCGATAATCTTGCCCAGGCAGGTCAGGTCAGGCGTTATGCCGAAGAGACTCTGCGCTCCTCCGTAAGCTACCCTGAAACCGGTGATAACCTCATCGAAGATAAGCAGTGCCCCGAACTGACTGGTCAGGCGACGCAGTTCGGCCAGAAAACCGGGTTTAGGCATCACCAGCCCCATGTTAGCCGCTACCGGCTCGATGATGACGGCGGCAATCTCCCCGTGATAACTCCGTAAGATTTCCTCCATGGCGGCAGCATCATTATAAGGGGCCACCAGCGTATTCTGGGCATAGCCCTGCGGAACACCGGGGGAATCGGGGATTCCCAGGGTTGCCACCCCTGAACCGGCTTTAGCCAGCAACCCGTCAGAGTGCCCGTGGTAGCCACCGGCGAATTTTATAATGCGGTCACGTCCGGTGAATGCCCGGGCCAGACGCAGCGCCGTCATCGTCGCTTCCGTACCCGAGTTGACAAATCGCAGCATCTCCAGAGAGGGCATCGCCTCCGATATCATCTTCGCCAGCGTTATCTCAAGCTCAGTGGAAGCGCCGAAGCTGGTACCCCGCGCCACGGCTTCCCGCAGCGCTTCAACCACATGAGGGTGGGAATGCCCCAGGATCAGCGGCCCCCAGGAACAAACATAGTCGATATATTCATTGCCATCAGCGTCATAGATTTTAGAACCCTGTCCCCGCACCATGAAAGGGGGAGTTCCGCCGACCGCCTTAAAAGCCCGTACCGGGCTGTCAACGCCGCCGGGCAGGTAGCGCCGGGCTTCCGCGAAAAGTTCCTGGGAACGCTTCAATTCCTTCATTGTCACCCCTCAGAAAAACACTAATCCTAAATCCGAAGCACTAAATCCTAAACAAACTTAGTCTAGAGAGGCTGCTGAGAGATGAACTGTCATTGCGAGGGCAAAGCCCGAAGCAATCCATAGCCTGGGGAACGGATTGCTTCGCTACGCTCGCAATGACCAACAAACCAACTCATTTAATTGTTCTTAGACGCCCCCTCTAGAGCCACTGCGCCACTTCCCTGGCATGGTAAGTAAGGATAATATCGGCTCCCGCCCGCTTGATGGCGGTGAGCACCTCCAGTATAATCTGCTTCTCGTCCAGCCAGCCGCGCTGGACGGCCGCCTTGACCATGGCATACTCGCCGCTGACATTATAGGCAGCGACGGGATAGTTATAGGTTTCACGTACCTCTTTAATCACATCGAGGTAAGCCAGCGCCGGTTTGACCATGATAATATCCGCCCCCTCGGCGATATCCAGCTCCACCTCCCGCATCGCCTCGCGCCGGTTGGCCGGGTCCATCTGGTAGGAACGGCGGTCGCCAAACTGGGGCGTCGATTCCGCCGCCTCACGGAAGGGCCCGTAAAACGCCGAGGCATACTTCGCCGCGTAAGCCAGGATGGGAATACGCGGGAAGCCGCTTCCGTCCAGCGTCTCTCGAATCGCCCTGACCCGCCCGTCCATCATGTCGGAAGGAGCCACGATGTCGGCACCGGCGGCAACGTGTGACAGCGCCGTTTTCGCCAGCAGCGCCAGCGACCGGTCATTGTCAACATCACCATCGACGATAACACCGCAGTGCCCGTGGCTGGTATACTCGCAGAGACAGACATCGGTCACCACCAGCAGCTCCGGCACGGCTTGCTTGATAGCCCGTACCGCCTGCTGGACAACACCCTCATCATGGTAAGCCTCCGAGCCGACCTCATCCTTGTGTTCCGGGATGCCGAAGAGGAGCACCGCCGGAATACCCAGACCGGCGACCTCTTCAACTTCGCGTTGCAGCCGGTCAGGAGAAAAGTGAAAGACACCCGGCATTGAAGGTATCTCCCGTTTTATGCCCTTACCTTCCACGACAAAGAGAGGATAAATCAGGTCATCCTTTCTGACATGAGTCTCACGCACCATCGCCCGCAGAGACGGTGTCTGACGCAGACGGCGTAGACGCAACTGAGGAAAGCCAGCCATCTAAGCCTCCTTTCCGAAGTATTCTTCGATAGCCGTTACCAGACCGGGAATTGTCTGCTCGCGGGCCAGGATATCCACCTTCAGTCCCTTGCTCACAGCGGTTTCCGCGGTCTTGGGGCCGATGCAGGCAACCTTAGCCCCATTCACGGGCGGCGGTTCTCCTTGAAAGGCAGTCACCAGATTGGACACCGTAGACGAACTGGTGAAGGTGATAACGTCAATCTCACCATCCGAAAGCATCTGCCGCGCCCGAGCGATGGCGTCAACCGCCGGTAGCGTCCGGTAGGCGGCGATTTCCCGGGCTTCAGCGCCCAGTTTCATAAGACCTTCGACCAGTTCTTTATCGGCGATATCTGCCCGGGGAAGGAGAAAGCGCTGTCCGCCAACTTCCAGCTTCTTCAGTCCGTTGACAAACCCCTGGCCGGTATAGACTTCCGGCATGTAATCGGGGACTATACCCTTCAGCGCTAAAGCTCCGGCTGTCGCCGGCCCGATAACGCCCACTTTCAACCCGCCGAGGCTGCGGCTGTCCAGGTTGAGGGCATGCAGCCTCTGAAAAAAGGCTTCCACACCATTGACGCTGGTAAAAACCAGCCATTGATATTGTTTTAACTGCAAAATAGCCCGGTCAAGCTCGTCGCTATTGAATGCCGCCTGAATATCAATCGCCGGTAGCTCCACCGGCTGAGCTCCGCGCTCGGTGAGGAGCCGACTCAGAGCGCTGGCCTGGTGCCGCGCCCGGGTGACCAGTACCCGCTTGCCGAAGAGGGGACGATTATCAAACCAGCGCAGCTTTTCCCTCAACCCGACCACCTCACCAACCACGATTACCGCCGGTGGTCTTAAACTTTGCTCTGTTACCCTATCGACAATATCAGCCAGGCTACCGACCGCCGTCTTTTGTCCCGGCCGGGTACCCTGCTCAATCACGGCTACCGGCGTATCCGCCGGACGGCCATGCTCAACCAGTCGCGCCACTATCTGGGGCAGGTTTTCCATACCCATCAGGAAGACCAGGGTATCCACCGCCGTCGCCAGCTTTGCCCAGTCGATACTGGAGACGGCTTTCGCCGGGTCTTCATGCCCGGTGATAACGGCAAAAGATGATGCCAGACCGCGGTGGGTCACCGGGATACCGGCATAGGCAGGTACGGCCACTGCCGAGGTTACCCCCGGCACCACCTCAAACGGTAGCTGCTTATCCACCAGGACAGCAGCTTCTTCACCACCCCGCCCGAAGACAAAGGGGTCGCCGCCCTTGAGTCGTACCACCACCTTGCCCTCTCCTGCCTTCTGCACCAGCAGCCTGTTTATCTCGTCCTGTGTTTTGCTGTGCTGGCTGGCCGATTTGCCAACGTATATCCGCTCGGCTTCAGGGGATGCCGAGTCCAGCAGCCGCTCATCGAGCAAGCGGTCGTAGACAATGACCTCAGCCTGCGCCAGGCAATCAAGCCCCCGCTTTGAAATCAGACCGGGGTCACCCGGCCCGGCGCCGACCAGATAGACTTTACCTCGTTTCACCCTACGTCACCTCGGAGATGAACTCGGCGGCACCAAGGGACAGCATCCTTTGCGCCAGTTGCCTGCCCACCGCCTCCGCATCAGCAGCCTTACCTTCCTCAACCAGTCGTAACCGCTTTTTACCGCCAGGCTCAGCAACCATCCCTTCCAGTTTTAAGGTATCGCCGGTGACCGTTCCCAGTGCGGCAATCGGCGCCCGGCAGCCACCGCCCAGAGCATCGAGGAACGCCCGCTCGGCGGTAACACTATGCCAGGTAGGCAGGTGGTTTATCATGGAGACCAGTGCCACCGTATCTTCATCGTCAGAGCGTGTCTCCACCACCATCGCCCCCTGCCCCACCGCCGGTAAAAAGTCCTCCAGGGACAGGTATTCACTTACTTTATCATGCCACCCCATCCGTATCATCGCCGCTGCTGCCAGTATAACTCCGTCAAACTCCCCGCTGAACACCTTCTGCACACGGGTATCAACATTCCCCCGGATGCTGTCCACTTTCAAATCAGGACGGAGGGCGATAAGCTGAACGGCGCGCCGCAGGCTGCCGGTACCGATTCTGGCGCCTGCCGGAAGCCCGGACAGCTTCCCACCCCTGGATACCAGCACATCCCCGGGGTTAGCCCTTTCCAGTACCGCCGACAAGGCTAATCCTGACGGAACCCGGGTAGGCATGTCTTTCAGGCTGTGCACTGCCAGGTCAATGCTGCCATCAATCAGGGATTCTTCCAGCTCCTTGACAAAGACACCCTCCCCCGCCAGACGGTCAAGGCGGGTCTGACGGTCACGGTCTCCCTGAGTGGTTATCTCCGTTATGTTGACTTCCAGATGATGGTTCTGCTGCTTAATCCGCCCAGCAACCAGCTCGGTCTGAATCAGGGCAAGCCGGCTGCCCCGGGTGCCGATAGTGATACTCTGCTTCACTCCGATCGCTCCATATTCAATTGGAAAAGATGGCTTACTATTTCCGCATAATCACCGTTGTTAGCGGTTTCCGTTTTCAGATAGTATATCGGGTACTGAAGTATCTTGGTCACAATCGACCTGGTCATCGCCTCGACATTGTCCCGTTCTTCATCAGAGAGATTATGTAATTTACCGAGAGTCTTGTTCAGCTGCTTGAGCCGTATGTCCTCAGCCTTCTGCATCAGGGCGCTTACCACGGGCCTGATCTCAAGGGCCTGCCACCAGGTGCTAAATTTACCAACCTCATCACCGATGATTGCCAGCGCCAGCTTGATTTCACCCTCGCGCTGCTGGCGGTTCCGGTCAGAAATCTCGGTAAGGTCGTCAATGTTATACAGGAAAACGTTGTTTAATTGCCTTACCCTCGGCTCCACGTTACGGGGCACGCCGATATCAATGATGACCAGGGGCGACTCAGGACGGGAGCGCATCGCTGCCTCTACCAGACTGAAGTCCAGTATCCAGTGTGGCGCTCCGGTGCAGGTAACGGCAATATGGGACGTGCTTAATTCAACCGGCATGTCATCCAGGGTAACGGAGACAGCGCCCAGCGCCGCCGTCAGGACGGAAGCTGTTTCCCGGGAGCGGTTGGCAACCACTATCCGGGAAGTCCCCCTCTCCTTAGCCACTTTCGCCACCAGCCTGCCGGCCTCACCGGCGCCGATAACCAGCATCTTACAATGCGCCAGGTCGGTAACAATCCCGGCAGCCAGGTCCACCGCCACCGAACTGACAGAGAGGGCATTCTTGCTGATGCCGGTCTCCTCCCGAACACGCCGGCCGGTACCAATGGCGCTCTGGAACATATGGCGTAACGGTAAGTCCACCATCCCCGCTTTCTCGGCAACCTTCAGCGCCTGCTTCACCTGTCCCAGAATCTCAAATTCGCCGATAATCATCGAGTCAAGTCCACTGGTGACACGGAAAAGATGCTCTACAGCCGCCTTATCCCGGTAAGTATAGATGTGCTGCTGCAAATCAGCGTCAGCGATGTCAAAGTGGGCTTTCAGGAAACCGGCGCTGGCTTCCTCAGCATGTACAACATTACTACCGGTGGTATAAATCTCAATACGGTTACAGGTAGAAACAATAACACCGGTGGAAAGGTACTTCCCGAGCATTGCCAGTGAATCCTGGAGCTGCCCGGCACTGATTGCCACTTTTTCACGGACAGCAATCGGCGCGGTACCGTGGTTCAGACCGACCAGACTAACATGCATCTAAATCGACCTTACCTTCATTACTTACTTTTACTTCCTGTCAAACTGGCGAGCACGGCGTCCCTGGCTTCCTTAGCATTCCCCCTGCGCACCAGGTCGCTCAATAAGTCCAGGTCCAGGGCTTGCTGCCAGGCATCACCGTCAACCCTGATCCCCTGCCGGCTGACATCAGCGCGTACTTCACCAATCAACTGCGCCAGGGCGGCAAACTCGTCACCGAACTCCTCTTCCAGTCTGACCCTGATCTTCTTAGCCAGTGCCGGGCTTCTCCCGGCGGTGGAAATGGCGATGGTAATATCCCCCCGCCGCAAATATGATGGAGCGATAAAATCGCAGTTCTCCGGGTCATCAACAACATTGACCAGCACCCTGCTTCGGCGAGCCTCCACGGCAACCTGCCGATTAATATCATTATCATCAGTGGCCGCGATAGCCACCGAGGCTTCTTTCAGGTCGCCCGGCTGGTAGCTGCGGCGCAGGACAGTGATTTGACCTTCCTCCACCAACTTAATCATCTCCGTGCAGGGTTCGGGGCTGATGACCTCAACAGCAGCGCCAGCTTCAAGCAGCGTCCTGACCTTACGCAGGGCAACCTGCCCGCCACCGACGACCACGCACTTTTTGCCGCTGAGGTTCAGGAAAAGCGGATAATAGAAAGAGGGCAGTCTTTTCTTCATACCTGGTATCTGACCCTCACCTTCTTAAATTCCCTGGTGCTGAAGAGCATGATGCAGTCCCCCAACCCGGTCTCCGCCGCCACCCGGTCCGCAATCTGCCGGCACCCTTCCGCAGAATCGTGGTGTATCATGGCGAAGAGATTATGATGCCATAAAGGATTGGTCTGTCTCTCGTAGCAATGGCTGACCTCCCGCAGCGCCGCCAGTTTTTCCCCGGCAGCATCGACTATCTCCGGAGGTGCCATCCAGCAGGTCATCGCATTCGCCTTGAAACCGGCCCGTTTATGGTTGATAGCGGCGCCGAAGCGCCGTATCACTCCGCTCTGCTGGAGCATCCGGCAGTGAACCAAGAAATCATCTAGTATCATACCCGCCTGCTCAGCAAGAGCATCAAAGGGACGGGGAACCAGCGGCAGGTCCTGCTGGAGTCCATTAACTATCATTCTATCCGACTCGGAAAGACCAAATGGTTGCGGAACAAACTCTCCAGACTGTATACCGGAGTCAACGGCCGCCTGACTGCCCTCATCCATGGCGAAATAGGCCCGCAGCTTAAACATTTTAACTGCGGGCAGTGAAAAGATGGCTTCGGGGTTGATATCAGCCGCCAGTTGTTTAAGCTCGGCATCGAAATCGGTCACCGGCGGAATGGCCAGGGTAAACCAGAAATTAAAGTGATGGTTCCGCTCGTAGGCATGGCTGACTCCGGGATGCTCCGCGATAATCCGCGCTGCTTCATCCAGCCGGTCTTCCGCCAGCCTCATTGCCACCAGCGTGGTCCGGTAACCGAGGCTGCGGGCATCGAGTACCGGCCCGATCTGGCGGACAATGCCCGCTTCCTTCAAGCCTTCGATACGGCTGATAACCTCTTCCCCCCGAATACCCAGTTGCAAACCGAGGTCGGCAAACGGCTCAACCGTGAAGGGGAACGCCGTCTGCAGCAGACTGGCCAGTTTCCGGTCAATACCATCCAGAGTCAGACTAGGCATCAACCAGGTCCTCCATCGTCGCCGCAGGCTGGTAGACACAGTAAGGCTCGGCATCAAGACAATCGCCGGTAGTCTCGTAAGCCCGCGCCCGGCAGCCGCCGCAAATCCTGCGGTATTCACAAACGGCGCACTTCCCTTTTAGATTGGACAGATCTCTCAAACTGCAGAACAGAGGCGAAGTAGACCAGACCTGCCCGAAGCTTTCTTTTCTGAGGTCTCCCGCCTCGACATCAAGGTAGCCACATCCCTTCACCTTCCCCTGGTAGGAGATAAAGCAAAAGCCAATACCGGCCAGGCAACCACGGGTGATGGCATTGACCGGGGGGTGCCCGCCAGCCGATGGATGACCGGCAGGCGGCTGCGGGCTTGCCGCAATGCCGGAATCCCGGTCCTGTTTCTGTCTCTGCTTGAGCACCCTCATGTAGTGGGGAACGTCAGTCGGCTTAAAGAACATCCGGTCGCCCAGCTCCCGCTGCTTATCGTATATCCAGTGCAGCGTCCGCTCGTACTGCTCCGGAGGCAGTTCCATCGCTTCCAGACCCTTGCCCCGGCCGGTGGGTACCAGCATGAACGGGTGGAAAGCGACCGCCCCCACCTTGAGCGCCAGCGCCAGCAGATCGTCCAGGTAGTTTACATTCAACTGCGAAATGGTACTGTTAATCTGTATTTCCACACCGGCCTGCCGGGCATTGGCGATGCCGGTCATCACGGCGTCAAACGCGCCCGCCTGCCCGCGAAAATTGTCCTGGAGATTGGCCGTCGGGAAGTCCAGGCTAATCCCGACACGCGCTACCGGGACTTCCTTCAATTTAGCCGCCACTTCCCCGGTAATCAGCGTACCATTGGTACCCATGACCACCCTCAGCCCCTGAGTGGCGGCATACTTGCCGATGTCAAACACATCCGGTCGGGCCAGCGGTTCGCCGCCGGTGAGGATAAGGATCGGCTTACCTACTTCCCGTATCTGATCGACGACACGGAAACACTCCCCGGTGGTCAGTTCCCCGCTGTACTGCGCGGCACTGGAGGAACCCCGGCAGTGGGCGCAGAGCAGGTTACAGCTACGGGTTATCTCCCAGGCTACCAGTTGCAACCTGGGTTGAATGATATCTTTTTGATTATCCGGCGCTACCACAGTCATGCTAGCAGTCCAATCTCCTCATCGGTAAGATAACAGGCCGGGTCTTCCGCCCAGACATCATCAAACACGGCTTCGGCGCGCACCCGCAGGTTGCCATTGCAGAGGTCAAGATACTGGCAGCGGGCGCAGCGGCCCTTGAGCAGCGACCGGCGGTCTTTCAAACCCTGCAACAGCGGCTCCGCGGTATCTGTCCAGATATCAGCGAACTTCCGCTGGCGCACGTTACCCAGCGAGTAGTGCCACCAGAACTGGTCAGGATGGACATTCCCCAGGTCATCAACGGCGCCAATCTTAATACCGGAGTTATTGCCTCCATTAGTCCTGAGCATCTCCAGTACGGTACTGGCGCGCTCCGGGTCCTGCTCCCGCAGTTTGAGATAAAGATAGACGCCATCGGCATGGTTGCTCACGGTAAGAATCTCTTTCTGGAAACCACGCCGGTGCAGGTCTAGCGTACGGTCACAAATTTCATCAACCACCGCTCTGGTCTGGGCATGGTCGACATCCTCCGCCCGCAGGCTGCCCCCACGGCCGGCATAAGCCAGATGGTAGAAACAGACCCGGTTGACGCCTTCTTCCTCAATCAACCGGAAAATAGCCGGAATCTCCTGATAGTTGAAACGGGTGATGGTCAGGCGCAAGGATACCTTTACCCCCAGAGCCACGCAGTTGCGGATACCATCCAGGGCTGCCTGGTAGGCGCCTTTCCGACCGCGAAAGCGGTCATTGTTCAGGCCGATGCCGTCCAAGCTGATTCCCGCTTCGGCGAAGCCAATCTCGCTGATTTGCTCAGCTACTGACCGGTTGATCAGGGTACCATTGGTAGATAGAGCCACCCTGATGCCAAGCTCCCGGGCCAGCGCGGCCAGCTCAAAAAGGTCTTTCCTGAGCAGGGGTTCACCACCTGAGAACAGAATGACCGGAACCTTAAATTCAGCCAGGTCATGCAGCAGCGCTTTCCCGGCATCCGTATCCATCTCTTCCGGAGACCGGCAGTTGTTAGCGCTGGCATAACAGTGAAGACAGCTTAAATTACATTGCCGGGTAAAGTTCCAGACCACCACCGGCCGTGGTATTCCCGGGGCCGGTTTGATACCGGAGGGATGCCCCTTCGACTCTCCATAGCGGAGACCGTCACCGGGACTGATAGTATCACAGAGCAATCGAGAGATCGATATCATGCCAGAGCTTCTCCTTTAACATCAATTCGAAATAAGTTATGGTGCTGCTGGTGTGCCGCCACCAGCGAGACCAGGGCTTCATCCATAACGTGACCGACGCGCGGTATCGCTTCCACCACGCGTCCATTAAATGCTTCTCTTTTCTTGACCATATGAGTCGCCGCATCCATAATCGGGGTGCGGTGCAGCATAAAAGCTTCCACCGAATCAGTCAGGGGAAGCCCGATTTTAGCCAGTGTATCGCCAAAGTCATGCCCGACTTCCCGTGCCAGCTTAACCGTCTCCTCCCGTTTTGAAGGCTCGGTGATATAGCGGATAATCAGGCTGAGAAGACGGCGGCCCAGGTGAGCCAGACGCTCCTGTGATTCTTCATCAAGCCGGTTATACCAGAAAGTAGCCTCCAGCGCAGCTTTGAAGACCTCGCGGTGTACCTGGACGGTATCTTCCAGTTCCCCAACCAGGTCCTTGATGCCGAGCATCTTCTGCTGCGAGCCCATGAACTTCTTTAAATCTGTCCTCGAATAGCGCCGGTGACCGCCGGGAGTGATGAAAGCCTTTATTTTGCCTTCATCCGTCCACTGCCGGAGAGCCGCCTCACTGACCCCCAGGACATGACTGGCTTCACTGATACTGATTAGGGACTCCTGGTTCAAAAGCCCACGCTCCTTGACAACCGGTTAAACGCTGAGGAAACTACTGTCTTTTAGACTAAGTATAATCGAAAATGGCGAAAACTGCAAAATTCTATAAAATTCTAAAACAGAATAGACGGTTATACGATAGCTGTAAAGGATAATATATCCCGTATTTATACCAAATAGTACCTGGTTTCTCCCCTAATTATATCCTGCTTCTGCCGCTCACTTCTGATTAAGAGGGTTTCACCGGATGAGACAGGCTGTCCGAAATTGTCATTCTGAGGGAATATAGTGACCGAAGAATCTGGGGGTGGGGCTTACAATGAGGCTGTAGCCTCCCCAACCCAGGTACTTCGCGGAGTTTACACTGAGCGAAGCGAATGTGCTCAGTATGCCAATTCATCGTTTTCAGACAGCCTCTACTTATTGATTCCCCGCTGTATCCCGCGCAGGTAAGTAATCTGCCCCACGTGCAGCAAAACATCGGCAAAGATACGGCCCAGGATAAGGCTCCTCGGTTCCGGGTCACCGCGATGCTGCGGGATTACTTCCGATAATACCTCGTTCGTCGTCCCCTTCAGAAAAGCCAGTGTTTTCTCTCGTGTCGCATTGTGATAAGCATGGAGGGCTTCCAGCTTCGGTACCGGCCAGGCTTGAAGCTGCTCCAGCGTGTAGCCAGCGCCCCTCTCCTTGGGCGGGGTACCCAGCTTTTTCTGCCAGCCTTCAACATCGTAGAGTTCATCTTTACCCTGCGCCATAGTGTTCACCCAGTGGTCTTCCAGGCGGGTCATGTGCCACAGAGTGAAGAGAATGCTATTACATTCAGGGGTGGGAGTCCAGGCAGCCTCTTCCTGGGTCAGTCCGTCCAGTGCCCCGGTCAGAAAACCCTCGCTATGATCCAGAAATTTCAGCATCAGCTCGATGGTATTCATTAACACCTCCTTACATACCAGTACATTCTAGTACTTTGTAACACTTAATCCTTCGTTTAAGAGATAGCCACCAAAACTGTCATTGCGAGGACGAAGCCCGAAGCAATCCGCCACCCCGAGAAACGGATTGCTTCGCTACGCTCGCAATGACGACCGGTACAATTTAAGTGATACAAGCTACTAGCGGCTATCTCACTGCATTGTAACAGCCAGGACGTAAAAGATAAAGACGCCTGCCCGAGATAAGACATCACCAGCAAGGAGAAAATCCACAGAACATAATGTATTCCAGGATTTCATTCCCCACAATCACCACTATCCTGTCCAACCAGTCCTGCAGATGATCACTTATTTATCCCCCGCTGCATCCCGCGCAGGTAGCCTATCTGGCCGATATGTAACGCGACTTCAGTGATGCTGCGCGAGATTATCGCCGCCACCGTCTTGAGACGTGCGTCAGGCTGCACCACTTCCCCCAGCGCTTCGGC
Source organism: Dehalococcoidales bacterium (assembly GCA_030698765.1). Lineage (NCBI taxonomy): Bacteria > Bacillati > Chloroflexota > Dehalococcoidia > Dehalococcoidales > Dehalococcoidales bacterium. The sequence goes on along the minus strand of JAUYMF010000088.1, from coordinate 10,203 downwards.
AGTGATGGAGTTGAGATAGGCCAGGGTTTTCTCCCGCACGGCTTTATGATAGTCCAGCACGTCTTCCAGCTTCGGCTCCGGGAAGTCATGTATCTGCTCCAGAGTATAGCCGGGGCCCCTGTCCAGGGGTGTCGCCAGCTTCTTCTGCCAGCCGCCAGTGTCGTAGACCTCTTCTCCGTGCTGAATCAGCGCATTGAGAAAGTGGTCTTCGCCACGCGTAAAGTGCCACAGCAGCCAGATGATATTGTTGCACTCCCCGGTACCGCGGAAGGTGGCTTCCTCCTGGGTTAGACCATCCAGCCACCTGTCCAACCAGTCTTCGCTCTGCGCATAGGACCTGACAATCACTTCAATACAGCTGTCCATAGATACCTCCTGAGCACCTTCAGTTTAATAAAACGCATTGTAACTCTCGGAACAACAAGAAGTAAAGCGAGTTAGCCGGCCGAATTAAATAAACCACTACTACGAAGCTAATTTTTGGAGTAAAGCTCTACTATCTACTTAAGTTCCTTATCGCTTTCCCCTTTATCAGTTAGTGCCTCTTGTTAGTAAGACAGCACTACTATCGTATAGTACTTATTATTGGAGTAAGTATCGGTCTTAACACCTATTTCTTTAATTCTAGGATCGTACAGTATTCCTCTAGATTGTTCTTGTCTAACCCAGTAGTCTAATAGTTCCTGTGGTTCAGTGGTCTCTCTAGACTCGTGACCAAGTATGAGGTAATCTCTGGGATGGTCGTCGGAGACTGAAAGTTTTCCCAACTTTCCTACTTTTTCTACTTCTTCTGTGGCAAAGTCAAAGTTCCTTTGAGACCAAAGTAAAGGAGTTAGCTTTTTGTTCTCTCTAACGTCACTTATTGACCGCGCTATATCCTTTTCTAATGGAATGGGATCTGAAATTATAGAGGCTGTTTTTGAGTAAAACTCTTGATATTCTATTCTAGTTTCTAGTATTTCCTTATAAGAAACACCTTTTAGCAAGTCATTGAAAGTCTCTGTACCTGTGGTTAGCGTCCAATAAACTTTGGTAATATTAGTACCTCCGTACCAGTCTATTACCTTATCACCAAAGTCGTCCCTACTAGATAATAGAGTAACCTTGTAGTAACCCGGGGAATTTTCTGGAGTGAAACTTAGAGTTACTTCTATCACTGTGGTAACTTTGTTGTGAAGATCTAAAGGATCTACCACACTGCTCGTTAGAGCGATGACTTGGGGAAGGTTTACACTTTGCTCTTGCTCTACTTCTTGAGTGCTAGGACTTGGAGGAATCCTTGCAGGAATGTAGACTTGAGGTTTCGGATAAGTTTGCGTCTCTTGGCTATTATCCTCTTGGCCAGGGGCGAAGATAATAGGAGGAGGTTCTTGATTAGGCATGGGTTCCTGCGTAGTATTAGGCAAAGTAGATAGCTGACATCCTGGCATAGTTAGAATTATTAATACTAGTAGACTTAGGAATGCTATAGGAACTTGTTTTCCTCTGCCAGTTGGGCTTTTTGGGACTTTTCTCATCTTTTTCTCCTTTATGTCTTTTTAGTACAATTACCGGTGCCTCCTTGGAAGAATGATTTCTTTTTTGGCCACTTGTTGAAATGTTAGCGGTAGATCCTGCCTCCGGATGAAGGTGCTACTTGTTTAATCCCCGCTGAGCCCCGCGCAGATAAGCAATCTGTCCCACGTGCAGGGCAATCTCGGTGACGATACGCGTCAATGTGACGCCTACCGAGTCAGAAGAACGCTCAGGACGGGGGATCTCGGAAAGCTTCTCCGCAGTAAGGGAGTTAATGAAATCCAGTGTTTTCTTCCTCACCGAGTGAAAGTACCCTTCGACGTCTGCCAGCTGCGGAACCGGCCAGGCACGGAGCTGTTCCAGGGTATATTCCCAGCCCGTCCCCTTTTCCGGTGTACCCAGTTTCTCTCCCCACCCCTCCGCCTCATAAAGTTCCGGCAGTCGCTGCACAACACGGTTGAAAAAGAAATCCTCCACCCGGGTCACATGCCAGAGGATAAAAATGATGCTGTTGCTTTCCGGGGCCGGGGCCCAGGTCGCCTCCTTCTGGGTCAACCCGTGCAGCGCTCCAGTCAGATATCCCCGGCTCTGCGCCAGAGACCTCAGTAAAACTTCCTTTGCCTCCATAGACACCTCCAGATGCTCTCGATAGCTCCTGCTAACGCATTGTAATTGGCAGTCGCTAATAAGTAAAGAACCCCGCCGCCGCTAAAAAGAGCCGCCGGGACCAGCCATCCAGACCACCTTATTTGCTAAAAGCGCAATGAAAGTGCTACACTTATTGATTATAGGTATGGACTATGCCGTTATCGAAGAGAGTTTCGAGAGCCTCATTTCCTGTTGGGCTGACTCAAACCATCGGCTTATGTGGAACCCGGTCTTCGTGTTACCTGCCTGGTTAAAAGTCTGGTGGCAGGAATTTAACCCCGAGGCTGAGCCGTATTTAGTCACTATCCGCCGGGAGGGGGAAATTATTGGTATCGCCCCGCTGCTGATAAAAGAAGGGCGGGCCTCTATCATCGGTAGTGCTGACGTCTGTGACTATCTTGATTTCGTGGTTGCCGACGGTAAAGAGGAGGAGTTCTTTAACACTCTACTCGATGATCTGGGGGAAAAAGGGGTGAAACACCTGGACTTAGGTTCTTTACGACCCGATTCTACGGTGCTTACCAGTCTGGTAGGGATAGCTGTGAAGCGGGGATATGAAGTTCTGTGCCAGCCGGAGGATGTTTCTCTGGAGATAGACTTACCGGCTAGCTGGGAGGAATACCTGGCGACACTGAGTAAAAAGCAGCGCCATGAAGTAAGACGTAAACTAAGAAGACTATGGGAGACCGGCAAAGTAGAATACCGCTGTTCCAATTCAAACCATCTGAATGAAGATTTCATGGACACCTTTTTGAAACTCTTCGCGCTGAGCCGGCAGGAGAAAGCCGGTTTTATGACCGCCCGCAGGGAATCCTTTTTCCGGTCACTGGCCAAAGCGATGGCTGAGATTGGACTGCTTAGATTCGGCATCCTCGAGATTGATAAACAACCCGTAGCAATGACTATGGGCTTTGATTACGGCGATACGATATACCTGTACAATAGCGCCTACGACCCGCAGTTCAACTCGTTAAGCGTCGGGGTATTGTGTAAAACCCTCTGTATTCAGGAAAGCATCAAGGCGGGTAAAAAGAGATTTGACCTGCTGAAAGGGAATGAGATATACAAATACCACCTGGGAGGTAGAGAAGTCCCCTTGTCCCGCTGCCAGATAACCGCCAGGTAATGGTGGAGAAAACTGCTGATGACAGTCCGCAAATTACGAATCGCTATGCTCAGTGTTCACAGTTGTCCCGTGGGGACCCTGGGCGCTAAAGATACCGGAGGCATGAGTGTCCATATCCGGGAACTGGCTGGCAAACTGGGCAAGCAGGGGCATACCGTTGATATCTACACCCGCGTTCATGACCCCAAAGACCCTCAGATTGTAAACCTCGGCCAGAATGCCCGCTTGATTCACCTCAGGGCCGGTGACGAGGAAATAGACAAGTTGGCCGTATATACTTGCCTGCCTGACTTTGTTGAGAACCTGGAGAGCTTCAGAGAGAACGACAGCCTTCAATACGATTTATTGTATAGCCATTACTGGATTTCCAGCCTGGCGGGCAAACATCTGCAACAACGCTGGAATATCCCCCACATCACCACCTTCCATACCCTGGGCGCGGTCAAGAATGCCATTGGTATCGGTGAGAAAGAACCTGACCTGCGCATTGAGTCGGAAAAGGAAGCCGTCCGGGACTGCCAGCACATCATTGCGACTACGGAGAAAGAAAAAACCAGCCTGATTCACTATTACGGAGCTTCACCGGAAAATATCAGCGTGGTCCCCTGCGGAGTGAACATGGAGCTTTTCCGCCCGGTAGACAAAGAGGACGCCCGGCGGGAGCTAGGTTCAACTGATGATAAGATTATCCTGTTCGTCGGCCGGATTGAGCCACTGAAAGGCATCGCAACATTACTGAGAGCAATGCCTTACCTGCAAGATGGCCACCGGCCGAGGTTAGTTATTATTGGTGGTGATAAGCGCAGCCAGCCGGAAATAGAAAAGCTACAAGGTCTCTGCCGGGAACTTCAAATAGAAGATTCGGTCACTTTTCTGGGCATGATAAAACAGGATAAACTACCTTATTTTTACAGCGCGGCTGAAGTTTGCGTGATTCCTTCCTATTATGAAAGCTTCGGCCTGGTAGCCCTGGAGTCATTAGCCTGCGGCACGCCGGTAGTGGCTACGGACGTCGGTAATCTGAAAGACATTATTCAGCCGGGAGTTACCGGTTATGTAGTTACGGAGAATACCCCCCACAGCCTCGCCGAGAAAATAGACCGGATTCTCTGCAACCCTCAACCCCATACGGAATCCGCTCTCTCAATCCGGGCATCAGTACACGGCTTCTCCTGGACTAACATCGCTGAGGCAATTAACCGGGAATGCCAGCTGGCAGTGGACAATTATCTCATCCCCGTACTTTAGCCGATTCCCCCTGGCAAACTTATGTACTCTCCCCCGTGTCTATTACCTTTTCGTACCAGAAGCTTCTGGTCTCAATTTCAAAACCGACAGACTGGTAAAGGTTAACCGCCACCTCATTCTCACTGTCTACCGTCAATTCTACCGTTTCCAGGCCTTCTTCCTTGAGGTGAGCCAGGCCGACTAACAACACCAGTTTCCCCGCCCCCATGCCTCTATAATCCGGGTCCACTCCGAGCATAAAAAGTCGCCCCTTTCCCTTCCCTGAAACCCTACCACCTTTACCGAGCGTCTTTGTCCAGCAGTAGCCTATGACCTTACCCTCATCAAATAACAGAATTACATCTTCCAGAAACTGCCCGGTAGATTCAAGGAAATATTTTGTCTCTTCAACGGTATTCGGGTTATATCCCCAGGTACCGGCAAAGGCGCGGTTCTGAATCTGGGTCAGGATCTCTTCTTCACCGGGTTGCAGGTGACGGTAGGTTATATCAGGGGGGTTAGTATCCACCCCGGGGACTTTGGTCATATCCAGTTTCAGTTCAAGAAAACGCCGGACACACTCAAAGCCAAACCTGGGCAACACGCTTCTAGCTGCCACATCTTCCTGGGAGATATTGACATGCGCAACTTTTGCCCCCAGTTCCCGGGCGCGCTGAAAAGCGCGGTTTAGCAATTGGGTCGAAATTCCTTGCCGGCGGTGCTCAGGATGCACCCAGCAATCGAAAATAACCCGCCCGATACCCAGGTTCGAGGTAATGTCCAGATAGCCAACCGGCTTTTCCTTGATGCTGGCGAGAAACAGGTCACGTTCCGGAGAGTAGTTTGGCCGCCCGAGTCTCCTGGCAATAGCTTGTTCCGAGATAAAACGCCCGGCCGGTTCCAGTTTTTCAGCCTCTATAGTCAACTGGACGAATTTACCAAAATCGCCCGGCTGATAATTCCTGATACTATAGGGAAAACCTCCCATAACGGCTATCAGCCTCCTCAGACTATAATTGTACCAGTCTGCATAATGTTATACAATGTCTAGTTATAACATCTCAGAACCAAGGAGGCTCAGGTAATGACTGAACAGGCTCAAGTAATGGTGGTAACACCACACCCCGATGACGCTGAATTTGGCGCTGCCGGAACCATTGCGCGCTGGACCAGAGAAGGTAAAAGCGTAATATATGTACTTTGCACCAATGGCGACAAGGGCTCCAGTGACCCCGCTATGAAACCGGAGGAACTGGCCAAAATCCGGGAAGAGGAGCAACTGGCAGCCGCCAAGGTGCTTGGAGTCAGAGAGGTCGTCTTCCTGCGCCATCCTGACCAGACCCTGGAAGATACATCCGAGTTCAGGAAAGAGATTGTGCGCTTGATCCGGATGTACCGTCCGGAGACTGTGGTCACCACTGACCTGTACCGCCGCTATATTTGGCACCGTGACCACCGCATTACCAGCCGGGTAACCCTGGATGCCATTTTCCCTTTTGCCCGTGATTATCACGCTTATCCTGACCTGATTGCAGAAGGACACATGCCCCACAAAGTTAAAGAAGTATTCCTCTGGGGTTCTGAAGAACCAAATTATTGCTCCGATATTAGCGATACTTTTGAACTCAAGCTAGCCGCCCTGCACTGCCACAAGAGCCAGGTAGGAGACCGCATGAACCACGAGATGGAAGAACGGCTGATGGAACGCTGCAAAACAATGGCTGAGGGAACAGACTACGAGCTTGCCGAGGCTTTCCACCGGGTAGAGATATGGCGGTAAAGGATTAAGAAGAAGCCCAGAGCACATCTCCGTACAGATTGGCGTCATGCTGGCGGGCGGAAAACACGGCGAAAGCGTCCTTTTCCTTCTTTAGTACGGTAACGGCGCCATGTCCGGGATACACCGGGGTATCATCCGGCAGGGGGAAAAGCTTTCCGGTTATCGTTTCGACTATCTGCCGGAAATCCGCCGGCGACCATGTCTTGCCCGGGCCTCCGGGAAAGAGGGTATCCCCGGATATCAGGTAGCGGCCCACCTTAAAGCAGAGACTGCCCGGCGTATGCCCCGGCGTATGCAGTACCTCCAGCTTTATTTTCCCCGCTGAGATAGTATCCCCGTCTTTCAGCAGCATCTCCGCTTCTGCCGGCAAATTCCCGGCATCTGCGGCGTGTACCGCCAGGGGTATCATTAACCTGACGTGCAACTCGGCAAGGGCGCCCAGATGGTCCATGTGGTTATGGGTCAGCAGTATGTACCTGAGGTGAGTACCCTGCAAGCCGGCCATGATTTTTTCCGCTTCCGCCGGAGTATCAATCAGGACGCTGTCGCCGCTTTGCTGGCAGACGATGATATAAGCGTTGGTACCGTAGGGACCTAATTCAAGCTTTTCAATACGGACGTCATCACCTTGGGCTATGACCACCATATTATTAACCCCCCTTGAATACTGCCTGATTTTGCGATGGTTTTTATTATATCACAATATGATACTGATTGACGTGAGTGATATAATATAATCTGATATGCGTAAGAATCTTTACCTGTTCCTGGCGCTGGCTTGCTTTCTCGCCCTGGTCGGCATCTTTATTGTCGACGGGTACATGGGCGTGTATGACACCGTCTTCATAACCACCGGTGAGTTCGAGCAAAGAGTAGAGGACGATTACTGGCAGCAAGCTGGGCGGGGCTTTGCTCCCGTCCCGGTACCGGTGGGGGGAAGCACCAACGCCTATTTTGTATATGCCAACCGTGGCGACAGAATAGCGTTCCGCTATGAGGTAGACAACCGCCTTTTCTCAAACTATGCGGCTGATATCGATATTTCCGCCTGGCGCAGCCAGGAAAAGCTGCGCGACCTGGCCTCTCAATCAATGCAGTTAGGCTCATTTGAAAAAGGGGAGGTGCGCTGGGAGCTTAATACCGATGAGTTCAGGCCCGAGGGCATCCCTGCCGAGCAGGCCTACAACCTCAGTGTGGTCATCAACGCGGGAAAGGTTGAGCGCAGAATCGTCATTAGCGTAAATCCCCTTATTACTCCGGGACGACCGTTTTAGGAGTCAATATATGAGACTGGTATATGTGCTCTACGGATTTGGTATCCTGTTCTCTGTGGCGGGTATCGGTTTTCTGGCTGGAGAATACATCAGGTTTATGTCTGAAATCGGCAAGCTGGTCAGCCTCCTGCTGGTCACCGCCATGTTCGCCTTTTTAAACAAATACTTTGAAGAGATAGGCTGGTAATCGGATGGCTTCCATAATTACTATCGCGGTACTGGCAGCCTTGGCTTTCCTCGTCTGGTTCGTGTACCGGGCGGTAAAAAACAGGCAGGTAAAAGCGCATAACATTGCTTTCGGTATTTCCGTGCTTACCGGTATCTTTAGCTACGCTTTCTTCCTCGGTATGGACATTCCCCAGCCACTTAAAATACTGGTAAGCATCTTTGTGGGCATCGGCCTGATATTCTTCGCTGCTTATCTTCAGCGCCGCCGCCAGCCGGACAAGCCATAAACCAGCGCCGGTTTCCTTTACTGATCATCCCCAAAATAAAAATAGAGACAGCGATCTTTTTTACAGAAGGAAATTGGACGAAAATATGGCCGGAGAGCTAAAGTATACTGTCTTTACTACCGATGCCGGCTGGGTAGGAATCCTGGGTGGGGCGGGGGGGCTGTTGACTATAACCTTCCCCCGGCGCTCAGAACCGGAAGCGTACCGCCTGTTAGGTGACACAATCAAACAGGCCACCATCTCTCCCCGCCTGTTTGCTGACCTGATGGAACGCCTCAAGGCTTACTTTCGCGGCCAGCAGGTAACCTTCCCCGATAAAATCGACCTGTCAGGGGCTACCCCGTTTCAGCGTGAGGTATGGCAGAAGACCAGGCTCATTGCATACGGTGAAACACGGAGCTATGCCTGGGTAGCCAATCAGGTCGGGAAGCCAAAAGCGGCCCGGGCCGTGGGGCAGGCTCTGGGCAGCAACCCGCTGCCCATTATCGTACCCTGCCACCGTGTGGTCGCCAGTGATGGCAATCTCGGCGGCTTCAGCGGAGGAATCGAGATGAAAAGGAGCCTCCTTCGCCTGGAAGCCGCTGGCCGGGGCTAGCGGTTCTGATATCAAGTCTGGTGAGCCTCAGCCAGGTCCCCCGAAGAGATTCGCCCGATATATCCGGCGTTTGGCCTCGGAGACCCCTTTCATTTTCAGGTTCAGGAAATCAAGCTCGTACTGCTCAATCAGGCCCTCAGCGGCGAAGCTGTAATAGCGGTCATTGCCGATGATGATATGGTCAAGCACCTTGATCCGTACGATACTGGCAGCATAGACCAGGTCTTTGGTTAATTCCTGGTCACTTTTACTGGGCTCGGGGTTGCCTGAGGGATGATTATGAACAAAAATCAGTGAGACGGAGTTATGCTTAAGCGCGCTTTCCACGACCTCACGCGGGGATACAGAACTACTGTTCACCGTCCCGCTAAAGAGGTCTTCTGTCTCAATAATCTGGTTCTGGCTGTTCAGGTGTATGACCTTGAACACCTCTTTCCTAAGGTCACGCATGGAGTGATAAAGATAATCAAAAATCTCCTGAGCGGACTTATAGATGGGCTTGTCAATGATTTTTTCCTTGAGGAATTCCCGGGCCACCTCCTGCACCAGCTTAATGCCGAAGGCGCTGTGAGGCCCGACGCCGTCTATCTGCTGCAACTCATCAGGAGAGGCTTCGAGGACTCCTCTCAGGGTCTTAAACTTCTCAATAGCCTCTTTTGCCGCCGGTTTACAGTCCTTACGGGGCGTACCCAGACTGAGGAGAAGCTCGACAATCTCGTAATCGTGGAACCCCTTCAGGCCCGACCTGATAAACTTCTCCCTTAGCCTTTTCCTGTGTCCGTCTGTTTTATCTCTGTCCGGCATCCTGGACCTTCCTCGTTAGTCTACCAGTACGATGTAACACAACCCGTTTCGCACCGTAGTCGTGTCCTGTCATTGCGAGCCTTCCCGCTCAAGCGGAGGCGAAGCAATCTCATTCGGCGGGATTGCCACGTCGCTTCGCTCCTCGCAATGACAACCCGAGTTCCTGAGCGAAAGATTGTGCGTTACAGTCTACTAGTTTGTTTGCCATTGCGAGCGTAGCGAAGCAATCCGCTCCCCAGGCTACGGATTGCTTTGGGCTCGGCCATCGCAATGACGACTCACCCACTTTCGTCGGTATGGTTCTCGAGCATAGTAACGAACGTCAGAAATACCTCACTAAACGACCCTCAGGTCCGGACTGGATAGGTACAGATAAGAATCTTCCGGGTGGTAGTACATACCGATTGACCTCAACTCAACCCCCGCTTTCCTGGCTTCAGCCAGCAGGTCGCACAGTTCGGGGTCGCCGCTCTGGTTCGGCTTGAATGCCGTCACTCCGGGCAGCGCGGCGATAAACAGGATAATAGCCCTTCCCCCTTCAGAGACATGTTGAGTCAGTTCCCTGATATGTCTCCTCCCGCGTGCCGAAGGACAGTCCGGATACATGGCATAATGCCCCTGCCGGAGAACGGCGCTCTTGACCTCCAGGTAGACCTGTTCCCCGTCACCTTCCAGAAGGTAGTCGATGACGGAGTCGCCCAATCTGGCATTCCTCCTGAAGCTGCGGCAGTCATCAAGCCAGGGGATGAGCCGCATTTCCAGGGCTTTCTCAAAAACCA
>JAUYMF010000087.1 GCA_030698765.1 Dehalococcoidales bacterium | reverse complement strand
TTCAGCGCTGCAACCTTTAGCCAGTGTTTCGACATGTGGAAGCACGCATTCGGCTAACTTGGAGCCGTCTACCGGGACTAAAATTCTCCTGTACATATTATTACCTCCATTTCCGCTTTTATCAGGCAGCGGTCATTTTTTCCTTTAGCTCCGAGAGTCGCCTCAGATGCATTTTTTCCTCGGCGATTATTCTGTTTAGCGTCGGGTGGGCTGGCGGCGGTACTATCTCTTTCATCTCATAGTAAAACAGGATGGAATCCTTTTCGGCGCTGATTGCCAGTTCCAGTGCTTTAATATCGCTATCTGTTTGCTTGGCCGCCTCGCTCGCAATCATATCATCTGTAAAGACAGCGTTATCAACCAGTGACTTGAGATAAGCCGGTTGTTCAGCGCTTTCGATTTCTGAAGGTTGACGTTCATCAGCTTCACTGAGCATACCCTGGAAAATCCGGATGTGCTCCCGTTCCATAATCACCAGATACTCGAAGATTTCTCGAACGCGGGTATCCTCTACCGACCGGCTCATGATGTCGTAGAAAGCGATTCCGCTCCTTTCAATGCCGATGGCTATGTTGAGAATCTCACTGATAGAAAGTGAAACAGGCAATATTAAATACCTCCTTCCACAATTTATGTAGACAGGTTACCGTTCTATTATCCCTGTAACCAGAGGATCAGGTAGCATTTTTACCTTGCCTCCCTGACTCTCTTGAGTTCCTGGTAGCTTCTGATTACTTCCTCCACCGAGGTTTCGTCTTCCAGGGTAGTGATGTCCCCGATAGGGGTATCGTTGGCTACCGCCTTCAGGATTCGCCGCATGATCTTGCCGCTCCTAGTCTTGGGCAGCTGTTTGACAAAGTAGACCTCATCAGGGGTGGCTATCGGGCCGACCACGGCGCGCATGTGAGAGGCAAGCTCTTTTTTCAGGTCGGCGGAGGGCATGGTTCCAGCATTAAGACGGGCGAAGATTATGATGCTTTCCCCCTTTACCGGGTCAGCTTTGCTCACTACGGCGGCTTCAGCTACTTCAGGGTGAGAGACAGCCGCATCCTCCAGCTCGGCAGTACCTATTCTGTGCCCGGCGATTTTCAGTACCTCATCAGCCCGGCCCAGAAGCCAGAAGTAGCCGTCCGTGTCTTTCACGGCATAGTCGCCGGTGTAGAAGGCGCCGGGGAAACGTGACCAGTAGGTCTCCCGGTACCGCTCCGGGTCGCCGTGAATCCCCATGAGCATCCCTGGCCAGGGTCTCTTGATCACCAGTAAGCCTCTCTCCCCCGTGGGTACCGGCTGCCCCTTTTCGTCGACCACTTCAGCCTCAACGCCGGGCAACGGCAGGGTGGCTGAGCCGGGCTTGAGCGGGACGCATTCTATCCCCGGGGCGGGGGATATCATCAAGCCGCCGGTCTCGGTCTGCCACCAGGTATCAACGATAGGGCATTTCTCGCCGCCGATATCCCGGTAAAACCAGAGCCAGGCTTCGGGGTTAATTGGCTCGCCGACACTGCCCAGCAGTTCCAGGCTGCTGAGGTCATGCTTTTTCAGTCCCTCCTTACCCTGTGCCATAAACATTCTGATCGCGGTTGGCGAGGTATAGAAGATGGTGACGCCGTATTTATCAATAATGTGCCACCAGCGGTCAAAATCCGGGTAGTCCGGAGCTCCTTCATAGAGAACGATGGCGGCGCCATGCGCCAGCGGAGCGTAAACTATGGCGCTGTGTCCGGTGACCCAGCCGACGTCAGCGGTGCACCAGTAGACTGATTCTTCTTTCAAGTCGAATGCCCACTGGTAGGTGGAGTAGTTGTGTACCATGTAGCCGCCGGTACTGTGAACAATCCCTTTGGGTTTGCCGGTAGTCCCGGAGGTGTAGAGGATAAAAAGCGGGTGGTTGGATTCCACCGGCTCGGGGGCAACAAAAGAGGCCTCCTTATCGAGCAGTTCGTGGAGCCAGTGGTCGCGGGCTGGCTGCATGTTGACCTTGGTGCCGGTGCGGTTGACCACGATAACTTTTTCTACCGAAGGACACCTGTTCAGAGCTTCGTCGCTGATATCTTTCAACGGTATTATTTTTCCGCGGCGGAACCCACCGTCCGCTGTAATCAGCAGTTTGGCTTGCACATCATTTACCCGGTCGGATAGCGCCTGGGCGCTGAAGCCGGAGAAAATGACGGTGTGGACAGCGCCGATGCGGGCACAGGCGAGCATGAAAACGGGTAGTTCTGTTAGCATCGGCAAGTATAAAGCAACCCTGTCACCTTTCACTATGCCGCACTTCTTAAGGACGGAAGCGAATTTATTGACTTCACTGTACAGGGTCGAGTAGCTGAGTACCCGGACATCCCCCGGTTCACCCTCCCAGTAGATGGCTACTTTACTCTTGCGCCAGGTCTTCACATGACGGTCGACACAGTTATGGGAGGCATTAAGTTGCCCGCCGGCAAACCAGTGGGCAAACGGCGGTTTCCATTCCAGTACCCTGTCCCAGGTCTTGAACCAGTCAAGCTGTCTCGCCTGCTCCGCCCAGAATTCCTCCGGTTCCTGCAGAGACCTCCGGTAAACATTATGAAATTTCTTCTGGGGAAAGTATCTGGACTCAAAGGGCAATGATAGTTCTGCCAAGCTTCCCGCCTCCGGATAGTTCAGTCGTTCAGTCAACCATGGTGCTATCTTCCTCAGGACGTCCAGGCTATCGGCCCGAATAAGAAATCATACCTCATCATCAGAGTATCGAAATGCTGTTTTTCCTCTCCGGCCAGGAACTGAAACATGGCTTTGCCCTGGTGGTCAGTTATTTCGGAAGCCGCCTGCCGGTAGAAATCATAACTTTTCGACTCAATTTCCAGCCCAAAAACCAGGGCATCGCTTTCACCGGACTTGGCTCCAATCGCCTTTTTCAGAGCCTCTCTGCCTTTCGGGAAGAGGGTTTTTTGCAGGTCTACCGGGGCTGGCTTTATCTCATCGGGAATAATCCACTGGCTCTGGTCGCTTAAGGACTGGCGCTGCTTCTTTATCAGGTCAAGGTGGTTTTGCTCATCAGAGGCCAGGGTACGAAAGGTCTCCCGTCCTTTCTCCTCCTCCGTAGTTTGTGCCGCTTTCAGGTAGAATTCCCGCCCTTCCTGTTCAATTCTGATGGCCCGCTCCAGTATGGCCAGTGCTGCGACTATTTCTTCTCTCATGTCCGTTATCCCTCTAGATGAATTCATCAAGTAACGGCTGTACCCTGCCAGGTTCAATCTTCTGTTTTACCAGCGGCCCTTTAGCCAGGGCGGGTATCTGCTCCTCGAAGGTAGGCAGCTCTTGCTGGTAGAATATGCCGATTGGTATCCGCCCGTCCCATTCCTGGGCTTTGTTGAATGCCTCCATCTTATTGGTCGGGTCATAGCCGGGTTCTTCTTCCAGCTTGTAGACCCGCTCCCGGTACCAGCCGAAGGTATTCTTGTGGTTGAACGAGACGCAGGGTTGCAGAATATCAATCAGGGCAAACCCTTTGTGGGTGATGCCGGCTTTAATCATGGTGGTAAGGTGCTTGATATCCCCGGCAAAACTCCGGCTGACAAAGGTGGCACCGGTGGCTATTGCCAGGGTCATCGGGTTTACCGGCCGGGCGGCCCCGTAAGGAGTCGTCCTGGTGACAAAACCCAGGTCGCTGGTCGGGGATGCCTGTCCCTTGGTCAGGCCGTAGACCTGGTTATTATGTATCAGGTAGGTAATGTCGTGGTTACGGCGCATGGCGTGAACAAAGTGGTTGCCTCCCTCCCCGTAGCCGTCCCCATCACCGCTGACGGCAATAACGGTCAGTTCGGGATTGGCTATCCTGGCGCCGATAGCCGGGGGCACCGGCCGGCCGTGGAGTGAATTAAAGATGTTGCACCGGGTGTAGTGGGGCAACTTACCGGCCTGCCCGATGCCGGAGACCATCAGCACCTGGTCTGGCTCGAGATCAAGCTCGACCAGTGCTTTCTTGACCGCGTTCAGGATACCGAAGTTGCCGCAGCCGGGGCACCAGGCACTGGGCAACCCTTCATAATCAGCTATCTTTACCAATGCTCGAACCTCCCTCAATGATTGCCCGGGCGATGTATGCCGGAGTAAAGGGTCGCCCATCGTACTTGAGAATCTTGCCGCTGACTTTGATGCCGGTCTCGGCCCGGATGAGACGGGCAAGCTGCCCGGTGGCGTTATTTTCAATTACGTAGCTGCTACCGCTTTTCTTTAAGGCATCAGCGAACGCCTCAGCCGGGAAGGGCCAGAGTTCGTTAAAGTGGAGCAGGTTGACACTGACCTTTTCATGGCGCAGTATGTCCACGGCTTCACGGAGAGCGCCGCCGGTGCTCCCCCAGCCGATAAGGGTCGTCTCCGCTTTCCTGGGGCCGTATAATTCCGGGGGCGTGATCTCCTTCTTCAGTCCGTCGAGCTTGCGCATTCGTTTTTGTACCATCCGTATCCTGGTCTCGGCATCCTCAATCATGTGACCGGATTCATCGTGTTCATCGGCGTCGGTTGATACCACGATTCCCGGCTGCCCGGGGAAAGCCCGGGGTGAAACGCCTGATTTGGTTATGGCGTGTCTTTTGTATTCCCTGCTGGCTTTCTTGTTAAAGAGAAGCCCCCGGTCAATGGTTACCCCGGAGAGGTCAAACGGGTCGATCGTGGTATAGGAGGTGGCCAGGACATGGTCGGTCAGTATAAAGGCGGGCACCTGGTACTTTTCCGCCAGATTGAAAGCTTTGACGGTTGACCAGAAACATCCCTCAACAGTAGCCGGCGCCAGTATTGTCCTGGGGAACTCTCCGTGGGAAGCGTGAAGGACAAAATCGAGGTCGCCCTGCTCGGTGCGAGTGGGTAGTCCGGTAGCCGGGCCGGGACGCTGGCCGTTGATGACCACCAGCGGCGTTTCAGTTATCCCGGCCAGTCCCACCCCCTCCACCATGAGGCAGAAGCCGCTGCCGGAGGTGGCGGTCATGGCTCTGACGCCGGCATAACTGGCGCCGATGGCCATATTGACCGCCGCTATTTCGTCTTCGGCGTGCACCATTACCATTCCCATGTCTTTGGCTTTAGCCGCGATATATTCCATGATTGATGTTGTGGGAGTCATCGGGTAAGCCGCCATGAATTTACAGCCGGCGGCGATTGCTCCCAGCGCGATGGCTTCATTGCCGGTAAGCAACATTCTTCTGGCGTCACTGACCGGCTTGAGATGAAAGTCAAAGTCGCCCTGGAAATTCTGCCGGGCATATTCGTAGCCAGCCCTGGCTGCCTTCACATTATCCTTGCCAATTTTTTCGCTGCCGAAGTGTTCCTGTAAGACTTTCGACAGTACCTCGAAGTCGTATTTTACCAGGCCGAGGGCGGCTCCCAGCGATACCGTATTGGACATGAGCTTGCCTCCGGCCTTTTCTTCAGCCAGCCTTTCCAGAGGTACGCTGAACAAGTTACTGCTGTCACCGGCGTCTTTTATCTGTTCGCCGTCGAAGATAATAACACCCCCGGGGGCTAATTCATCACGGTGCAGGTCAATGCTTTCCTTGTTCAGGGTAAGCAGTATGTTTACCGGCTCGGCAATGGCGCTTACTTCAGTGTCCCTGGCCCTGACCCGGAAGAAGTTATGGCCGCCCCGTATTCTCGATTCATAGTCCTGGTCAGCAAAAACATAGTATCCACCCCTGGCGAGGGTCTTGGCCAGTAAAAAACCGACGGATTGCACTCCCTGTCCGGCTTCACCACCGACTATGAAATTGATATCAACCGGCATTCCTCACCTCCTGATAGCGGAAAGTTTCTTGCCTATGACGCTGCTAACGGCACGCAAAGGCCTGCGGTACTCTCACTCTGCAATTTTAGACGTTAAATAATGGAAAAGTTATAAAATAGGAGTGAAAAAAATTACGAAAGTATGACATTTTAGGTAAAAACTGCGCCGGTTGAATGGGGGCTTTAACTGTCTGATTACAGATAGTCCATGGGCTTGACCTGATAACGGCACCACAGGGAATCGCCGGTTTCAGGATTATGCAGCTCCACCTCAAAGCTGTCGCCGAAGATCGCTTCACCCCCGAGGAGAGGGATGGTGCCCGAATAGATAACCATATTATTAAAGTCTTCATCCTTTACCCGGCTCCTGATAAAGGCGAGTAAATCCTCGATAGTGAGAATGGACGCTAGTCTGGCTTCCTGGTACAGTATCCTCTGCCCGTCCTTCTCTGTCCAGCTTCGCAGGATAAGCTCATCCCAGTTCCTTTTGACTTCATCATACGGCCAGACCACTGAAGAGACCACGTTGGGACACATCTGTTTGGCTTTGACGATGCTCGCGGCTTCCAGCTTCCGGTCAGTGTGGTCGCTGCCGGCGCCGACATACATTTTGTCCTTCTCCAGGAAAAGGACAAATTCGGCTTCTCCCGAGGTGTAGTCGTCAATCGGCTCTAACGTCTCCTCGGTGGTTATCAGATAGGGCGCTACCGGATAGAGTGTCGGCACTTCATCCGGGGCAGGGACCCCCTCTTTCTTCAGCTCCTCGATATGCTTGACGACAGTTTCCTGGTCTCTGCCTACATAACCGGCATTTACCATGCGCTTGACCTTGAAGCTGACCGGCTGCGTTCCTGTGGCTGTCTTTAGTGTTAAATTTAAGTCTTTCATGGCGTTCCTTCCCCGGCTGGAGAAACAAGCCCGTGATTGTTTTTAAGCGTCTTCAAGTGGGGCAGAGTTTCTGGCCGTTTAATCTATCTAGCTTGACATAACCTGAAACGTTATCCCTGATACGTTCTAATCTCAAAGGTCATCATTCCGTCCGGCGAGCGGTACGGCCCGTGTCTCATACCGGGATGGCGGTAGCCATAGTAACCGGCTTTTAATATCAGGTTCTTCCCCTCATCGATCAATGTCCCGGCAAGAACGTAGATTTCTTCGTAGAAATCATGGTTCAGCACTTCATCGAAGACCGTGCCCGGATCGTACCTCAGCAGTCGACTAATACTGCCTGCTCTCCGGTCTTCATTGAGCACTTTTTCATAAACTCCCGGGTAGCCCTCTACCGGTTTCCAGGGGATGCTTTCCACTTCATGAATTTCCTGCTCGGTTTTTGCCATGTCCTTCTCCTTTCTTTTCTGTGTGGATAGTACCAGCCAGTCCCGCCCGGAAATGTTCAGGGCTTACCCCGTCTTACGAAATTAAAGCTAGCTACTATTCTCTATTTTTGCATAGCTATTGTCAACTGAGCAGGGACAGAGCTTCACGGAAGCCCACGGACTGTAGTTGTAATTTGCGGATTGTTCCTGTATTATATTGCCAAAGAATAAGCAACCTGGGAATGCCTGAAGAGGTTCAGGCATAGTCGGAGAGCAAGCTGGTGAAAGTCCAGCACAGTTCCGCCTGCTGTAACTCGCCGTAAGGGAGAAGTCAGAACGCCGGCTACCCCGGGGACCTTGAACCTCCGCGGAGGAAAGGGGGTGGGAACATGTTAATAGAGACATGAGATAACCCCTTGTCCGCCTGGACAAGGGGTTTCCTTTTTACCGGATATTTTATTGGAGGTAACGTTTTTGAAAATAGGACGATTCGTGTTCTGGATTGTTCTTTCTGGTCTAATTTTTGTTGTGGCGGCCGGGTGCCAGCCCGGATTCCAGCCGGAGTCCTACACCGATGATGCCGGCAGGATGGTAAACATAGCCGAAAGCCCGCAGAGAATCATATCACATGTGCCCAGCATCACCGAGATTATCTTTGCTATCGGTCTGGAGGAGAGGGTGGTTGGGGTTAGTGAGTATTGTGATTATCCCGAAGAAGCTAAACGGACAGAAAAGGTAGGGAGTTTCTCGAAGCCTTCCGTGGAAAAGATTGTTGATCTGGAACCGGACCTGGTACTGACCAATGGAGGAGATGAGCAGCTCATGGCACAGTTTGATAGCCTGGGGATAACCTACCTGGTTATTGACCCGGAGGACATTGACAGCATTTTAAGGGATATTGAATTGTTGGGCAAGGTTACCGGCGTGGAGAAGCAAGCCGGAGAACTTGTCGCCGATATGAGGGGCAGAATTTCGCGGGTTGCCGATAAAGTAAAGGGCGCTCCCAGCGTCAGGGTCTTCTATACCTTTGCCGTTACTGACCTCAATAATCCCTGGACGGCCGGTCCTGGCTCCTTTATTGATTCCTTAATCGCTATGTCAGGAGCGGAAAATATCGCGGCCGTGGTCCAGTCCCCTTATGCTAAACTCAGTATCGAAGAGATAGTAAGTTCTGACCCTGAAGTTATTATTCTGGGCATCCGCCATGGATATCTACCGGAGACGACAGTAGAGCAGCTCCGGGAGCACCCGGTATGGCGGCAGATAACCGCGGTAAAGCAGGGTAGGGTTTATACTGTTGATGGAGACCTGCTGAACCGCCCCGGGCCACGTATTGTCCAGGGATTGGAGGAGATTGCCCGCTTCATTCACCCGGAATTATTCGAGTAGATGAGTTTGGAAAAGTATTTTTGAGACTAACTCAGGCGCTGAGATATGGATACTTTAGCGGTATTTTTTGTTGCCCTGGTTATTGACCTGGTTCTGGGGGAGCCGCCCCGCCCCATTCACCCCGTGGTCTGGATGGGGCGGGTTACTTCATTCCTGGAGAAGGGTGGCTGGGGTCGGTCACCCCGCAGGCAGTTTGTCTATGGGGCCGGGATGACACTGTTCCTTATCGGGCTATTTGCGGCGGCTGTCTATCTGTCCCTTTTTTATCTGCGTAGTCTCAGCGCAGTGGCTTATGTTGTTGTCGGGGCGGTGCTGCTGAAGTCAACCTTTTCCCTCCGGGAGCTGCGGCGGGCAGCCATCAGGATTAAGAGGCTGCTCCTTGGTAACAGATTGAACGAGGCACGCTATGAGCTGCGCTCACTGGTCAGCCGTGATACTGCTGATCTATCGGAGCCAATGGTGGTGTCGGCGGCCATCGAATCAGTGGCGGAAAATATTGTGGATAGCTTTGTGGCTCCCCTGTTCTATTTTTTGCTCTTTGGCGTCCCCGGCGCCGTTGCCTACCGGGTGGTCAATACCCTGGATGCCATGATTGGTTATCATGGAAAATACGAGTATCTGGGTAAGTTTGCCTGCCGGCTTGATGACGTGCTCAATTTTATCCCGGCCCGGGTGACTGTGCTCCTCCTGGTCCTGGCGAGTTTTCTATCGGGAAGGGATGCCCGGGCTGCCTGGCGGGTTGCCCTCAATGAGCACTCCAGGACGGAAAGTCCGAATGCCGGCTGGACGATGGCGGCGACGGCGGGCGCGCTCAATGTACAGCTGGTGAAGGTGGGGCACTACCGGCTGGGAGCCGCCGCTGCCCCGCTGGTGCCGCAGACAATTGATGACGCCCTGAGACTGATGTTAATATCTATGCTGTCCTGGGCGGGAATATGTTTTGCAGCAGGAGTGATTCGCTTTGCCGTTACGACCTAGACCGGAGATAGAAAAGCTGAAAGTCCCTCCCCACGGCGGAATCAACTACGCCGAGTTGAGAGCTTTGGGAATCAGCCCAGACGAGCTTCTTGATTTCAGTGTTAACGCTAATCCGTTCCCGGCGCCTGCGGGAGTGAGAGAGGCGCTGAGTGCTATCGCCGTTGAGCGCTATCCTGATTCTGAGGCTACTGAGGTCAGGGACTGTCTTGCCTGCAAGCTGGAGGTGGCGCCGGGCAATATTCTGGTCGGAAATGGCGCTCTGGAACTGATTCGTCTTCTCACCCTGGCTTACCTCGGCACTGGAGACCCGGTCCTGGTTCTGGAGCCAACCTTTAGCGAATATAAGGTCGCCAGCCAGATTGCCGGAGCGGAGGTGATCGATCAGGGAGGAGTGGCTGAAGAAGGTTTCCTCCCCTTAATACACGGGACGGTTGACCTGCTGCGGAAGCATCACCCCCGGCTTATCTTTATTTGTAATCCCAATAATCCCGCCGGCTGGTACCTCACCCGGCGGGAAATTGAACGGGTTCTGGACAACTGCGGGGATGGACTGCTCATCCTGGATGAGGCTTACATCTCTTTCACGGACGGGAGATGGTCATCGGTTGACCTGATTGCCCGTGGTAACGTAGTTATTATCCGTTCGATGACCAAGGACTATGCCCTGGCCGGACTGCGCCTCGGTTATGCCCTGGCTCACGGAAACATCATCGATGTCCTGCGCCGCGTTATGCCGCCGTGGAATGTCAATATTGCGGCCCAGAAAGCCGGTATCGCTGCCCTGGAGGACGCTGATTACTATGCGAGGTGCTGGCAGGAAGTTCAGCGGGCAAAGCGGTTCCTGATGGCGGAGCTTGACCGGACTGGCTTTCCCCCGGTACCATCAAAGGCGAATTTCTTCCTGGTCAAAGTGGGTAATGCCGGAAAATTCCGCTCCGCTTTACTAAAACATGGTATCCTGGTGCGCGACTGTACCTCTTTTGGCTTGCCCCGGTATGTCCGTATTGCTCCTCGCACCTTGCCCGAATGCCAGAAACTCATGACCACCATGAAGGAAATGCTGGCTGCGGGAGAGTTGTAAGCAATATCTGATAAAAGGAGTGACCATGCAACTGTCTGAAGTGATTAAGATGATAAGACCCCTGGATGAAAAGGCGATGGCTCAGGCCCGCGCCCGGCAGGATGTACTGACCAAGCCGCAGGGTAGCCTCGGTCGTCTTGAAGAACTGTCCGTGCAACTGGCGGGCATTCAGGGCAGGCCTGTCCCTGAAATCAAGCAAAAAGTCATTATCACCATGGCCGCCGACCACGGGGTGGTGGCGCAAGGGGTCAGCGCTTATCCTCAAGAAGTTACTGCGCAGATGGTCTATAATTTCCTGGCCGGTGGCGCTGGCATCAATGTCCTGGCACGCCAGGCAGGAGCCCGTGTCGTCGTTGTTGATATGGGGGTGGCCGGGGAGCTGGCAGCTAATCCTCACCTGGTGTCGAGGAAGGTGGCTGCCGGTACCAGGGATATGACTTCAGGCTCAGCAATGACTGTCGGAGATGCGGTAAAAGCGGTGGAGACCGGTATTGAAATAGTGACCGCTGAACTGGGTAAAGGACTGGACATCGTGGGTACCGGCGATATGGGCATAGGCAATACCACCGCCAGTAGCGCCATCTGTGCTGTGATGACAGGGAAAACGGTGGCGGAAGTGACCGGGCGGGGTACCGGCATCGCTGACTGGCAGCTGAGGCATAAAATAGAGGTAATTGAGCGGGCTTTAGCAGTGAACCGCCCTGATCCCTCACAGCCCCTGGACGTGCTGGCTAAGGTGGGCGGATTTGAAATTGGGGGTCTGGTGGGCGTGATGCTGGGGGCGGCGGCAAACCGGGTCCCGGTGGTAATTGATGGGTTTATTTCCGGGGCGGCTGCCCTGATTGCTGCGGCGCTGGCTCCGAGGCTGAAAGGCTTTCTGATTGCCGCCCACGTTTCGGTTGAACCCGGTCACCGCCTGATGCTGGAACACCTGGGACTGAAACCGTTGCTGGACTTAGGGATGCGCCTGGGCGAAGGGAGCGGCGCCGCGCTGGGGATATTCCTCAGTGAAACCGCGGCCCGGATACTGGCGGAGATGGCGACCTTTGCCGATGCCGGAGTATCGGAGCGGAGCGAACCGTAAGTTGAGATTTCTGGCGGCGTTGAGTTTCCTGACGGTTATCCCGGTACCTCTCCGGCGTGAGATTGACCCGGGTGAGGTAGGGCGCTCGCTGCATTATTTTCCGGTGGTCGGGGCTATTATCGGGCTTCTTCTGGTGGGACTGAACTGGCTGTTCCGCCTTTTTTTGCCACCGGCGTTAGTTGATGGACTGTTGATTGTTTCCATGGTGGTAATCAGCGGCGCTTTGCACCTCGATGGTTTTATTGATACCTGTGACGGTCTGGCCGGACACCGCACGGTTGAAGAACGGTGGCGGGTGATGCATGATAGCCGTGCCGGTGCCTTCGGAATTGTCGCCGTCTTTTTACTGCTGCTGCTGAAGTATGTTTCGTTAAGCAGTGTGCCGGATACCCTGCTGCCGTTAACCCTGCTGCTGCTGCCGGTGGTCAGCCGATGGGCGATGGTTTACGCTGTCTTTGCTTATTCGTATGCCCGGCCGGAGGGCCTGGGCAGGGCGTTCAAGCAGGGAGCGACCCGGCAGGGGTTCATCATGGCTACCTTGATAACACTGGCGGTAATTACCGGCTTGACTCTTTTAGCCAATCTGGCTTATTTTTATCTGGCGGGTCTGGCGGTAATTCTTATCGTCTGGATGGTGGTGGTGGCCATGGCAGCTTATCTGAAGCGCCAGTTTGCCGGGCTTACCGGTGATACCTACGGGGCGATTAGTGAGGTGGTGGAAGTCGTCATGCTCATCCTTGTCAGCCTGCTGGCTTATAACCGCTGGTTTATTTGACATAATCAGGAGGTAAGATTGGTAAGGTTACTTCTGGTAAGACATGGTATCAGTGAATACAATAGCGCCCGGCGCTTCGCCGGTTACAGTGATGTCGAGATGAGCGCTGCCGGATACGAGCAGGTGAAGAGGTTACGTGACCGTCTGGCCGTAGAGAAGATTGACGCTGTTTACTCCAGTGATTTGAGAAGGGCTCAGGAGACGGCGCAGGTAATATCGACCGGATGTGATACTGATATTATTTCCTGCCCTGAGCTGAGAGAAGTTAATTACGGGGAGGTTGAGGGGTTGACGTTTCAGCAGATTAAAGACCGTTACCCGGCGCTTGCGGAATCGATTAGCGAGTTTAACCTGCAGCAGATTAACTTCCCTGGCGGCGAGACCTTTGAGCAGTTTATTGCCCGGACAATTACCTTTCTGGACAAGCTGGAGAAGCATGAACCGTCGCAGACGGTTCTTATTGTCGCTCATGGCGGCCCGCTGCGAGTCCTGTTCTGCCATTTGATGGGAATCGACCAGCTACACTGGCGTAAGTTCCGGGTGGACAACGCTTCGCTGAGCATCATTGAGACCTATCCGCAGCGGGTGGTTGTTAGCCTGCTCAATGATACTTCTCATCTGAGAGAGGTACATGAATAAACGGATTATTTTTGTGGAGGTGTGGTATTATGCGTAAGGTGTTTATCTCGTGGAGTGGCGGCAAGGACTGTTGCCTGGCGGGTTACCTCGCCGCTGCTGACG
>JAUYMF010000086.1 GCA_030698765.1 Dehalococcoidales bacterium | reverse complement strand
CCCATGATGATCAGACGTCGCAAACACCAACCCGGCCATCCGCCCCGCCCCGGCCAACCCCGCGCCCGCCGGCGCCGGGTCCTGTTCGGCGTACTGGCCGTACTGGTGCTGATGACCATGGTCCGCGAGAAAAAACACCTCTCCAGTGAAGACCCCCAACTCAAATTACCCCTGTTGGCATTAAGAGATAGCTTTGATGCCCGCTTTAAGGTATTTCTGATTATTATCGCGGTGTTTACCCTGGGCAATTCCAGCGACTTCTTTGTTATCCTCAGAGCACAGACCCTGCAGGCTCCGCTTATCCAGACGGTGATGATGCTTTTCCTGTTCAACGTTACCTATGCCGTCACCTCTCTACCGATGGGAATACTATCAGACAGGCTGGGCAGGAGACGGGTCATCATCATGGGTTGGTCTATCTATGCGCTGGTATACCTTGGCTTTGCGCTGGCTTCAAATACCTGGCAGGTATGGTTACTCTTTGCCGGCTACGGGATTTACTACGGGGTAGTGGGGGGGGCGTCGCGGGCTTTTGTGGCGGACCTGGTAACCAGGGAAAGAAGGGGCACCGCCTATGGTCTTTATCACGGAGTTGTCGGCCTGACTCTTTTACCGGCCAGCCTGATTGCCGGCTGGCTGTGGGATACGGTAAATCCGGCAGCCCCTTTTTACTTTGGAGCCGCCCTGGCTTTTGTCGCCATACTGGGTTTCCTGATACTTATTAAAGAGCAACGGGTCACCCTAGAGCCAGATTAGCCAGTTTATCAGCCTCCACATTTTCCTCACGCCTGATATGGGTGATCGTGAAGCCTTCAAACTGGCTCTGCAACTGCTTTACTCTTTGATATAAGGGTCTCAGAGATATTGATTTCACCCGGTACTGCCCGTTGATTTGCCGGACGGCAAACTCTGAGTCGGAGCGCAGGTCAATCTGATTGACGCCCAGTTTCATTGCCTTTTCCAGAGCGGCAATAATAGCCCGGTATTCCGCCTGGTTGTTAGTTGCCTGACCAATTGACTGAGAAATAGTGGTAAGCAGTTTACCCTGCTCGTCGGTGATGACGACACCGATAGCGCCCGGCCCGGGATTGCCCCGGGAGGCGCCATCAGTAAATATCACCGCTTTTTTTATCTTAAACTCCTCCGGTCTGGCTCAGGCAAGGAAAAGGATGCGCCCGCAGCTGCTGCACCGCACCAGTTGACCGCTTCTCACCCTTTGTATCTCATTAACCGGGAGTGATATGCGGCAACCCCGGCATACCCCCTGCTCCACTTTAGCCACTGCCTGTCCCTTTTGTTTTCTGACTTCCTGGTACATCTCAACCATCGTGGGGTCAATACCATCGGCCAGCAATTGCCTCTTCCGCTTCAGGTCAGATAGCGTAGCCTGATGCTGCTCCAGCCTGGCTGATAGCTGTTGCTGCTGGTTCCGCCATTCAGCCTCCAGCCCTCTCAGATCACCATCCAGAGAGGACAGGTTGCCGGTAATAAGTTCAACCTCCCCCATCACTTCCAGCGCTTTATCCTCCAGCTGGTTTCGCCTGGTTTTCAGGATATCAATCTCATGCTGCAGATTGGTCAGCTCTTTAGGATTACGTATCCGGCCGCTATATAGCTCATCTTCGCTGGCCTTCACCTTAACGGCAAGATCGTCTATTTCCCATTCCACGGAGTGTTGCTGGCGGTTGGTTTCTTCCAGGCGCTCCTTTTCCCGCGCCAGCTTCCTTCTAACCGCCAGGATTGAATCACTCTCTCCAAGCTGACCGATAATTCTTTTTATCGCCTGCTCGTTGGAATCAATCTCCTGGTCAATCTCTTGTAGCTGGTAAAGCTGCCTGGTCAAACTCATTTTGGTCTTATTGTATAATGCCTGCCGCACAATAGCAATTTCCTCACTAAAAAATATTAAGAGAATGACAAAATCCGGTAGTCATAACAGAACATATGTGCTATTATGACAGGGTACCTTCCATGAAGCTAATAAAGATGAGAAGACAGGTTAGAGGAAGAGATTTTGAAAGGAAAACGAGGCGCCCCAAAAGGAAATCAGAACGCCAGAAAACACGGGTTTTACTCTAAAGTGCTCGATGAAGCCGAGCGGTCCGACTTCGAGCAAGCTACTGACGTTGAGGGCATTGATGATGAGATCGCCCTGTTGAGAGTGAAAATAAAGTCCATCCTCGAGCGTGACCCGGAAAATATCAAGCTGATTATGCAGGCTACCAATACCCTGGCCAGGCTAGTAAGGACCAGGTATAACCTCAGCAAGGAGGACAAGAAGGGACTTAGGGAGGCAATAAGCAATGTCCTCAGAGATGTCGCCATTCCCCTGGGCATCGGCATCGGAACTACCCTCAAAAAGTGACGCTTCCCCGGAGAACCGGGAGTTCCCTGATGCCAGTATAAAGCGGCTACGACCCTACCAGCAGGAAGTAGCGCTGGCAGTACTGGACAGCGTCTTCGGCGGGAAAGGTCTGACTTTTTCCGTGGAAATTGCCCGGCAGGGGGGCAAGAACGAGCTATCCGCTCAGCTCGAACTGCTACTGCTCACGCTCTATATGGCCGAGCCGCAGAACCTGATAAAATGCTCGCCTACCTTCAAACCTCAGACCGTCATCTCAATGACCCGCCTGAAAGACAGACTGAATGATACCGGCTTTGATGGTATCTGGGTATCTGAGCTGGGCTATATTCTCAGGCTGGGAAACGCCAGGGCTATATTCCTGTCCGCCGACGAGTCTGCCAGCGTGGTGGGACACACCGCTCATATTCTCCTGGAGATTGACGAAGCGCAGGATGTAAGCCATGAGAAATACACTAAAGAGTTCAAGCCGATGGGAGCCACCACCAATGTTACCACCGTTCATTACGGCACTACCTGGGACGATGCCACCCTTCTGGAGGAGACAAAGCAGACCAATTGCGAACTGGAAAGAAAAGACGGTATCAGGCGGCACTTCCGCTATGACTGGCAGGAAGTAGCCAGGTACAACCCTGATTACCTGGCTTATGTCGAAACAGAGAGGGCACGCCTGGGGGAGAACCATCCCCTTTTCCGGACACAGTACTGCCTGCTGCCCATCCGCGGTGGCGGCGGGTTTCTTTCCGCCCAGCAGAGAGCCCAGTTACAGGGAAGCCACTCCAGACAACACCGGCCCGAGTCTAAAAAAGTCTACATCGCCGGTATTGACCTCGCCGGAGAAGCCGAGGAAGAGGAAGGCGCCCGGCTGAGAGCGCTCAAACCGCACCGGGACTCCACGGTAGTCACCATCGGCGAAGTGGACTTCTCCACCAGCAACAGTATTCAGAAGCAGCCCGGGATCAAGATTATCGAGCACTACCGGTGGACCGGCACCAAGCACACCGAACTTTACCCCCACCTGATTGATATCCTCAAAAATGTCTGGCGCTGTCGCCGGGTGGTGGTTGACGCCACCGGAGTCGGGCAGCCGGTAAGCTCTTTTCTCCGGCAGGCGCTGGGTTCCGCGGTTGTCCCATTCACTTTCACCCAACCGGCAAAGTCGGAACTGGGCTTCAATTTGCTAGCCGCCATAAACTCCGGCCGGTTGAAAATGTACGCCGGAGATGGTTCGGCGGAGTACCAGCAATTCTGGCTGGAGATGGAGAAGGCAAAGAGCCGGTACCGTCCCAGCCAAACAATGAATTTCTACGTTGACCCGGCACAGGGGCATGACGATTTCCTGATGAGCCTGGCATTACTGGTCGAAGCCGGCAGCCGTTACTCACCGCGGGGGGCGCGGGGGAATATTGTTTGACACCGGACTCTCTTCGGCGGTAATATAGCTTTCTAGAACCATAGTAAAGCGGAGAGGAACAGGACAGAGAACGATGACCGAAGCGAGGCTCACCCCACCTGAAACAAAAACAGCCACCAGGAAAATAGCCGTTATCGGCTTTGGCAATATCGGCACCGGCGTAGTGGATCTCCTCTACCGTAAAGGGATTAACGGACTGGAACTGGTCAGGGTGATAGATACTGACCTGGAGAGGAAACGCCCGGTAACTCTCCCGCCGGGCTACCTCAGCAAGGACTGGCGGCAGGCAGTTACCGACCCTGAAATTGATATTGTGGTTGAGCTTATCGGCGGTATCGAACCCGCCAGGAGCATCCTCTCAACCGCCCTGGAAAACGGCAAAGACGTGGTTACCGCCAACAAGATGCTGCTTGCCCGGGAGGGAGAACATATCTTCCAACTGGCATCCACGTTACAGCGCCGGATTGGCTTCAGGGCCAGTTTTGTTGGCGGCCACTCGCTGATTCACGAATTCCGCCAGGCGGGCACAGCCAACAAGAAGTTCCGCAAAATCTACGCCATCCTCAACGGTACCTGCAACTATATATTATCGACCATGTCCCGGGAGGACAAGGGATTTGAGGAAGCCCTCAAGGAAGCCCAGCAGAAGGGCTATGCCGAGAGCGACCCATCGGATGACATTGATGGCATTGACACGGCCAACAAGATACGCATCGTCCTGGGACTTATCAGCAATTCGTACCGGACAGTGAAGCCTTTCCCGGTCGAGGGGATTCGCGATATAACTTTGCAGGATATCCAGTACGCCGCCGAGCTGGGCTATTCCGTCAAGCTGGTAGGAGTTATTGAGCAGGATGAAGGCACTTTCAATGTTATGGTGCATCCGGCGCTGGTACCCAGGGTATCCCTTTTAGGTTCCCTGGAAGGGCCCTATAACGGCATCGAGCTTGAGGACGAATACGGCATAATATCAGGCCTGATTGCTCCCGGAGCCGGGACCTACCCCACCGCTGACGCCGTCATCAAAGATTTGCTGGATATCGCCGAGGGCAGGGCAATGCCCATGCCAAAATCGGCAGGGAGCATAGTCCTGGGTCCACCCGAGACTATCGAGCGGCGCTACTACCTGAGATTCAGTGTGCTGGACCAGGCCGGCGTCCTGGCCCGCATTTGCGATATCTTCTGGAAGCATGATATCAGCATCGCCGCCGTTATTCAAAAGGAAGCTGTGACCGAAGAGTTTGTTCCCGTGGTCATCACTACCCACCTGGCTAAAGAAGGAGCGCTTCAGGCAGCGATTGAAAAAGTCGACCGGATGGACGTAGTGAAAGCCAGGACCAAGATTATCCGCATCCTCAAAGCCGACACCTAGACCCCCGCTATTCTATCAGTGCGGTGCATGCCGAATAACGTTGGTTAATACTGTACTTTCACCCATTCCGCCCCGTGTGTCAGGTATGGGATAAACTCCAGCCGGAATCCAGGCCAGATGCGTTCATATTCTGGATACCGACTCCCGTATCGGGGTACGGGACAAGCTTCGTCGGTATGGTCAAATGTAAACTTTATTAGAGACGCCAGACTTGATGAAGAAAATCCGACCGGGGTAAAGCTCTTAATGCGCCAGCAACCTGACTGCCGATTAAAAGTAGGCTGTCTTTCTGCCCAGCCAGAAGCCAATAACAACGAGGAACAACCCGCCGATAACGAATAGAGCGATCTTCACTCCCTGCCCCAGCCCGAAGGTAAAGCCGACATAGAATGACCCGGCACCCGACCATTCACTCTCGTTACCGGCGCCATCCACTGCCCTGACATGCCAGTAATAGGGTTCATCCTCACTGACGGACTCGAGCCTGTTCTCTTCAGTTATGGTATATTCCGATTCGGTCAGTCCGGTCTCCTCCAGCACGATAGAACCCGCCCGGAAGTCATCATCGGTAGCGATCTGCAGAGTATAGGTTACCCCGCTGGGGTCTTCGACATCCTCCCAGTCAAAAAAGGTCTCTTTTTCCGCCTTGATACCCATCTCCGGCTTCAGCGGCACCGGTGGCGACGGCGGCGTTGATTCCATAGTGAAAGTAAACGGTTCCGTATTTACGCCGTCCGTAGCCACGATACTGTACGTCCCTGCGCTGCCCGCCGGCACTTTAAAGCTGGCCTGAAAAGTCCCGTCAGCGGCCACCGGCGCAGTAGCCACTTGAGCGCCGTCATAAGTAACCGTTGCCACTCCCCCCGCGGTAAACCCTATGCCACTGATGGTAAGCTCGGTACCGACATGCCCCGTCTCCGAGCTGATGCTGGCGTTGGTTTTAATCGAGAAATCAGCCTCGGTGCTATTAATGCCATCACTGGCTTTCACCTTGTAACTGCCACCAGCCAGGGGGGAAGGCACGTCGAAACTGGTATTGAAACTCCCGCTGGCATCACTATTGATGGGGGCCACAGTAGTATTATTAAAAGTTATTGTCACCGGGCTGCTAGCCTGAAACCCGCTACCGTTAACGGTAACCTGGGTACCGGCAAAGCCGGAGGTGGGGCTGATGCTGAAAGAGGACGCCGCCAGGGCAAATTCAACACTGGCGGAATTATTACCGGCATCATTCACCTGTATATCATAACTGCCAGCCCCCCTGGCCGGTACCGTGAAGGTAACCGCGCTGAAACTACCCACGCTGCTGGTTGTAGCCGTGGCAACTTCAATGCCGTCAAAAGTGATGCTTATGCTCCTGGTGGCCGCAAACCCGGTACCACTGACGGTTACGGCGTCTCCGCCGGCCCCGGAAGTCGGTGTGACGGTAATGGATTGCTGGATAGAGAAGGTAGCTGTGGCTGAGTTATTACTGGTGTCTTCGACTTTCACGGTATGATTGCCGCGGGAGCTTGCCGGGACAGTGAAAGCGACATTACTGAAACCGCCGGCGCTATTGGTAGTGGTGGTGGTAACCTGAGTGCCGTCATAGGTGATGACGACGCTTCTGCTGGCCGCGAAATCAGTAGCGGTAACTCTAACCTCACTACCCGTGGTACCGGTCGCCGGGTCAATCACAATCGCCGGAACTCCTATCACGGTGAATGAAGCTCTGGCCACAATTTCCTTGGAAAACCTTGCCGCAGCGTAGAGATAGTAAGAGCCACTGCGTACTGTTTGCAGCACACTACCGTGTGTCAGCCTGTCCGGCACAGGAAAAATAAAGCCCTCGAAAGCGCCGGCGGAGTTAGTACTGGGCCGCCCCAGAAACTCATAGTTGCGAACATGGGTATCGATATCCCCGCCTACAGAGGCCACCTCATCAGAGAAAAAAAGTTCATACTGGGTAGACGCCTCAAAACCGGAACCATAAGCTTCGATGTTAACAGCAATCTTCCCCGAGCTCGGCTGCATGAAGAGGGTTGCCGCCGCCATCGCCGGTGCCGCCGGAATTACCGTTAGAAACAGTGCCAGTGTCAACGCCAGAAAGAACTTAATATAATTCATCCCTTCCATGATAAGGCTCGGCGGTATAGCATGTCAATATATCTATAGGTTAAGCATTGACACTTTTGACTAAATCAGTTAGCATCTGGCTGATGGCCAGGAATAAGATCAACCAGCTCCAGTGGGATGGGAAACACATCCGTACTTTGAGACGCCACCTGGGCTTGACCCAGCGTGAACTGGCTGATCAGCTGGGCACACGCCAGCAAACAATAAGCGAGTGGGAAAAGGGAATGTATAAACCGCGCGGGGCCTCAGCCACACTGCTCTCCATCGTTGCCGAACGGGCCAGGTTTAAGTACAACGCCACTCCCGCTCAAAAAAGATCGGACAAGCCTTGACAGTTTACACGGTACCGTGTAAACTGTTCAAAAACCGCTGCCCCCTTTCCTTTTCTTATATTTAGGACGGGACTACCTTTTGCATCCGGCGGTAAAGGCGCAGTAATTTGTCAGGCAATCTCAGCGAGAGCCAGGTCATCAGAATCTGGCAGCACCAGGGACTGGAC
>JAUYMF010000085.1 GCA_030698765.1 Dehalococcoidales bacterium | reverse complement strand
AGATCGACCAGCAGATTGGCGACTAGGATAAACGAAGCGACAAATATGTTTATTCCCGAAATTACCGGGTAGTCTCTCTGGTTGATAGCTTCAACCAGAAGGCGGCCGATGCCGGGCAGGACAAATATATTCTCCAGTACCACCGAACCCCCAATCAAAACGGGCAGTGATAGTCCTATCACGGTGATTACCGGTATCATCGCGTTTTTCAGGGCATGCCTCATGATAATTGTCCGTTCGTTCAGTCCCTTGGCCCAGGCTGTCCTGATATAGTCCTGCCTCAGTACCTCAAGCATCATGGTACGCGTCATCCTCATTGTGGTCCCGGTTGCCAGCATGCCCATGATGCTGGCCGGGATTATGAATTGCACCAGGTTCCCCATCACGTCTTTTGTTATCGGGATGTACTCCAGGGCGGGCGACCAGCCCCACCATATAGAGGGATAGACGATTATCATCGTCGCTACCCAGAAGCTGGGGGCGGAGATGAATACAATGGCAATGGTCCGGCCGACGTAGTCGCTCATTGTATCCTGCCGTATTGCCGACCAAACGCCAATGGGGATGGATATTAACAGCTTTATTATCAGCGCCAGAAAAGCCAGCTCAAAGGATACCGGGATGCGTCTCAGTATGTCCTCGACGATGGGTCGTTGTGTCCACAGGGATGTCCCGAGGTCACCCCTGATGGCATTCCCCAGCCATCTCCCGTACTGTACATGTATCGGCAAGTCCAGTCCCAGTTGCTCTCTCAAGACTTGAGCGGTGAACTCCATGCCCCCGGCCCGGGCTTCTTCGGCCATCTCACGTACCATCAGGTCAATCACGTCACCGGGGATGAAGCGGACCAGGAAGAAGACAATCATGGTTACCATGAGCAGGGTGGGTACCAGCAACAGTATCCTTCTGATTAAGTAGTCCCGCATTTGACGCCTCTCCTCATCATCGGGGTCTTTGTGAAGGGTTCTTTAATCTAAATTGGGGGATAACTTCAGGCTACCTACCAAACCAACCATTGCCCAGATTATAGAATTGCCTGAGGCTTTTGTCAATATCTTGACCGGGTAAACCAGTGCTCCCCCTCTGTTCCCCGGAAATTCAGATTTTTATATCACAAGTTTGCTGACCTTGTCAAGTAGGTCGGGCAAATATTTTCGGGAAATCCTTAGCTTCCTTCTGGATGACCATTACGTATTTTGGAACTATTGACTTACGCACTCTTAGTATTTTCCACAATCAGGACTCAGTAATCATACGTATTGTGGGGGCAGTCCGGAAATCATAGAATTGAGATGAGCCATAATAAACAAAACAGTATAGATCGCCGGTGAAGAGGAAGTTCGTTGGGGAGTTAAGAAGTCTGATTGTTGTCACCCGCTGGCGGGAGGAGAGCGTACATGAAAAAGTTCTTTCTAAATCTGCTGGTCTCATTTAGCATTGTCACGCTTCTGAGTTTCGCTATTCAGCTTCCCCTGCCGGCTGCTGCCCTGGAGACTAGCTTCACTATCACCGCTTCGGCTACCGCGGGCGGGACTGTCAGCCCCTCCGGTAATATCAGCGTAAATGCGGGCGCCAACCAGATATTCACTTTTACTCCCAACTCCGGTTACACCATCGGCGGCATCATGATTGACGACAGCTTCATTAACCCGCAACCAGGCTACACCTTCAGTAACGTGAGCGCTAACCACACTATAGAAGCGCTATTTACACTGAAGCAGGTAGTGGTGCCGCCCCCGAATTTGCAACCCCTTAACCAGACACCGGTCCCCGAGCCGCCGAACCTGTCGCTGTTTGTGAAGAACAAGTCTGTGGCCGTCCAGCTGGGTAAGGCTTTTTTCTGGGACATGCAGGCGGGGAGTGATGGCGTGGTAGCCTGCGCTACCTGTCATTTTACCGGTGGCGCGGATGGCCGGATGAAGAACACGGTTAACCCGGGGGCCGATGGCATCTTCGAAGTCGTGGCTGGCGTCAATGAGACGCTCGATTTTAATAACAGCAACATTTTCCCTTTCCACGAGCGGGCGAACCAGGGACACCTCCAGTCCGACCCGGTTATACGTGACTACAGGGATGTGGTCGGCTCCCAGGGAGTGAAAAAAGCTGATTTTGTGGCCGTAGTACCCGGCTCCGCGGTTGATGACATGGTGCCCGTACCCGACCCGGTATTTAACGTAGACGGTGTAAACGTGAGACAGGTGACGGGACGCCAGGCGCCCACTATTTACGATGCCGCCTTTAACTTCAACCAGTTCTGGGACGGACGGGCCAGCTTTATCTTCAATGGCGAAAACCCCTTCGGTCTGGCCGACCCGGACGCCGGCGTCTGGTTCAATGACCCGGTGGAGGGGCTGGTAAAGCGTCCGGTGCGCATCGAGTTTGCCAGCCTGGCGTCCCAGGCTACCGGCCCGGCGCTTGACCCCGTTGAAATGTCCGCCGCCGGACGCACCTTCCCCGAGCTAGGCAGGAAAATGTTGAGTCTCGTTCCGCTTGGCAAGCAGCTTGTCAGTCACGATGACAGTGTGCTGGGCGGTCTCTCCAATTCAATGCGTTACCCTGATGGGAGCGTTGAATACGCCCCCGGCCTGCACGACTCTTATGCTGAGTTGATCGAAGCTTCTTTCCGGGACTACCTGTGGAATTCACTCGAGCCTGTGACCGGTGTCAGCATTCGGGAGCGTCTGCCGGGCGGTGAAATTGTGGTTACACCGGCTACACAGATGGAGGCCAACTTCTCCCTATTCTGGGGGCTGTCCATCCAGCTCTATGAGTCCACCCTGATATCCGACCAGACTCCATTTGACTTCTGGCTCGCCGGTGAGACCAACGCCTTGACCGAACAGCAGAAGATGGGGTTCTCTATCTTCAATGGTACCGGTAAGTGTAATGTCTGTCATTCCGGCGTCGAGTTCACCAATGCCTCGGTCAGCGCGTCCCGCTACCTGAATGACAGTCTCCATGGTCTTATCGAGATGATGTTCGTCGCCGACGGCAGGCAGGTCATCTATGATGATGGTTTTAACAATACCTCGGTCACACGGACGACTGACGACATCGGCCGGGGCGGGACACAGCCCCATATTAACCCGCTAACCGGCCAGCGTTACCCCCTCTCCTTCTCGGCGCTGGCCAAGCTCCAGGCAGAGGGCAAGATACCCTTCTCCACGCCGATACTGGACCCCTTCCTTGTCCCCTACAACATTCCGGTCAACGCGGAGGGCGCTTTCAAAGTGCCGGGTCTGCGTAATATCGAGCTGACTACTCCGTATTTCCATAACGGCGGCGTGGAGAACCTCGATGACGTGCTCGACATGTACATCCGCGGCGGCAACCACCCGGCGGAGAATGTCCACGACCTTGATGCCGATATCGCCGGTGGTTTATCGAATACACTCAATAACGAGGTCTCAGAACACGCCGTAATTGAATTCATGAAATCGCTGACTGACCCCCGGGTAGTGGCATCATCAGCTCCCTTCGACCATCCGGAGCTTTTCATTCCGGAGGGTTCTCCCGATACGCTCCGGCGGATACCGGGCAAGGATTCATTTGGCGAGTCCATTCCGGCGCTTCCTCTTACCATAAACCCGGTTACCAGCCCGACCAATGTCGCCACCCAGACTGTCTCCGGCACAATAAATGAGGGTTTGAGCCCTGAAATCACGGTCAGCACCTCTGCTACAGTGGAGACTGTTACCGTAGATGGCTCCATCTGGAGCGCCGAAATCAGCGGTCTTGTTGAGGGAACC
The DNA here is from genome assembly GCA_030698765.1 of Dehalococcoidales bacterium. NCBI lineage: Bacteria > Bacillati > Chloroflexota > Dehalococcoidia > Dehalococcoidales > Dehalococcoidales bacterium. The sequence continues at coordinate 8,459 of JAUYMF010000085.1, read as the reverse complement.
AATACCGTCAGAGCCAGCGTCACTGATGACGGCGTGCTGACGAGGGTTACAGCCACCGTAACCCTCGATACCACCCCACCGGCGCTTACCCTCAATCCGGTTACCAGTCCGACCACACTTGTCAGCCAGTCCGTATCGGGAACTACGGAGACCGGAGCGGTGGTAAGGATTTCTGTCAATGACGGCGCGCCGGTGTCCGCGATAATGAGCGGTGTTAACTGGAGTTTTAACGCCGCCCTTAGTATCGGGACGAACACCATCTCCGTAACGGCCACCGACGGCGCGGGCAACACGGCAGAGCCACTGCCGGGCGAAATAGTCCGGCAACCTCAAACAGCGCCGACAGCCTTTACAGCCAATCTATCCGCCGGATGGAGCTTGCTGTCCACTCCGGTGGCACTGGAGCCTGTTATGAACACGATGGACATGATTCTCGATGCTTCAACCATCGAGAATGTGGAAGTGGTTATCCGCTGGAAAGACGGTGAGTGGCAGCAGTTTTTAGGCGCTGATGAGCTGCGCCCTCTGGAAGCGGTTTACGTGAAAGTGAAGGCGGACGCGACGGCCGCAGCGACTATGGTTCCGGCCACCGGAGCGACTGCTCCACCAAGCCGTGAGCTAAGCGCGGGCTTGAACCTGGTCGGTCCGGCGCCGGTGTTTACAGACGGGGCTTTTGCGGCGCAGGCGTTGAACCTGGCGCTGGTCTACATCGAGCAGGCACCGGGAGGACTCAACGGGTACACTGTCGTCATCAGCCCCGGCTATAACCAGTCTGCCTGGGAGTATGTGCGGGGCGGCCCGGTGCGTGACCTGATCCCGTTCAAAGGTTACTGGGTAATCATGGACAATCCTGATACGCTGTTCGGCTTCAACACCACTCCGTTAGTGCCGTAAGAGATATAATGGTCAGGGGAGGACGGAAAACCCCGTTCCTCCCCGGGAAAGGTAAGGGTATGATCAGAACTGTGCTTGCTCTGCTTGGCGCGTTTTTCCTGCTGCTGGGCGCGAGCGTTCCCGCTCTGGCCCAGCCACCGTCATTGCCGCATTTCTTCTATGGCGAATTGACAATAAACGGCGCTCCCGCTCCCGCGGGCACCATGGTGGAAGCAAGGGGGACCGGAGTTAAACAGAGTGAAGGGAACCCGCTGACGACAACCGCATCCGGAATATACGGCGGAGAAGGAGCCCTGTCTCCTAAACTGGTCGTGCAGGGGGATATATCCCCGGGGACTACCCTGAGTTTCTTTATTAACGGTGTGGCTGCCGGCCGGACGGCTACCTGGCAGAGCGGCGAGGTGACCAGGCTTGACCTCACGGTAACCATCGGCAGTTCAAGTGGCGGTGGTGGAGGTGGAGGTGGTGGAGGTGGTGGGACAGCGCTGCCGGCCACCAGTGTCAACCTTATCGGGTTGTCAGGGGATAAGAAACTGGAGCTTGATTCCACGGGCAAGTCACAGGATGAATATAAGTTCACCGACCCGGAGAAGAAAGTGACCATTACCATCTCTAAGAGCACAGCCTTGAAGATCAGCGCAAATACTACGCTCTCTGTCATATCCCTGACGGCACCGGCCACAGTGCCCCCGGCGCCACCGCAGCATACCGTGGTTGTCAGTAAAGAGTTTGGGCCGAGCGGTGTTACCTTCAGCCCGCCTATTACCCTGACACTGGCATTTGATCCGGCAGCTTTATCGGCTGGCGTAAAGGAGACAGACCTGGCGATCGCCTTCTGGGATGGCTCGAAGTGGGTGACGCTGGAGAGCACCGTAGATATCGAGGCCGATACCGTCTCGGCGAAGGTATCACATTTCACTATATTCGGTATCCTGGCTCAACTACCCCAACCTTCAGAACCGGCGCCGCCGCCAGCCACCCCGACAACGGAGCCTGCCAGCCCCCCGGTGATACCGGAACCTCAATCTCCAACCCGGTCACCTGTACCTTCACCTCCCCCCCCGCCGGGTACGGAGCAGATACCGTCGCCTGCTACGATACCCGGAACAAACTGGGCGCTGTTCGGTAGCCTGGCCGCGGCCATCGTGATATTTATCATCCTGACGCTCTTGCTTGTCAGAAAAAGGAGAGGTTAGGTTTTCAAATAATAGTCAGAACGCCTCCACTTGGGCGAGCTAACGGAGTGTTGGATGCGCCACACCGGAATGTGGCTTTACGCCCGGCATCATTCGCCCGGTCTCAGATATCTTTCCGGCCTGTCCCGGCATCTCATTGAACATTATTTCCTGGAGTGTTATGATTAATTGTCGATAGTGCCTGGTGCTGAACGTGTTCAAGCAAGTAACGGACTAATGTCAGATCAGGAAAGTGTTTCTGCCTGACATTCCCTGGCAATACTTAACGTCAGGATGAGGGTATACTTATGGACAGGGCAAGGGACTCCGGCAATTCTTCTCCATCCATATCTCTGGGGCCGGTTGAAACCGAGGTGATGAACCTGGTATGGGAAATGGGAGAGGTCACGGTGCGAGACGTGTACCGGGTGCTTCTGACAAGGCGGGCAATAGCTTACACGACAGTCATGACCATCATGAGCAACCTGACCGGTAAAGGAGTACTCGAACGTCGTAGACAGAACCGTGCCTACGTTTACACACCTGTCTTATCTAACGACGAGTTTACCCGGAACAAGATAGATGAGATTGTGGTCAGTACATTGAACCGATTTACGGAGACAGCTATGACCTATCTGGTTGACCGTATGGCCAAGGTTGACCCCCGGAGGCTGTCTGAGCTTGAGAAAGCTATCGTCCGTTTGCGTAATAAAGAGACGGAGATACCGGATGATTGAGTCTTTGGGGATGCTAGCCTACGAGCTGCTACTTGAATTACTCGTGGCCAGTTTGCTCGTTTGGGTTGTGGTGGTGGTTGTAATACGCTGCTTCAGTATCACTGACCCTGCCTGGCGGGTTCGCTTTTCTGCCCTTCCCGTATTGCTTCCCGTTTTTGGAGTGCCGCTGATTCACCTGTTAATCCGGCCTCTCTTCCCGGAGCCCCACTCCGCTCCCCTGGAACACTTTCTGAATTCTATAATCAGCATGTCACCTTTGATAGCCGCGGTCTTTTTGAGTGTGGCTGGACTGCTGCTGTTCTTTGGGGTTACCTATATTTTTCAGTCTTTAGCCGGGGCAGTCTGCTATAGATTAGACTGGCGGCATCAGCATCATCAGCAGTCAGCTCTCTGGCTCCGGTGTAATGATATGCTGCAGCCAGTGGTGTCAAAACTGCATATGTCCCCTGTCCGGCTGGTACTGACGGATAGGAGTACTTGCGGCAGTATCGCCTTCGGTCCTCTTGGTTCCTATATCGTGCTCTCCAGGGCACTGGTGCTCATGCTGGATGACGAAGAGTTGGAAGGTCTGCTCGCTCATGAACTAGGGCACATCAAAAGGAAAGATACGCTGTTTGGTGTCGTTGTCGGAGCAAGTCGCCGCCTTCTGGCGTTCAGTCCCTTTGCGCAAACCGCCTGCCGCAGCTTTTCTCATGCCCAGGAGGAAGCAACGGACGACCTGGCGATTCGTACAAGCGGTCGCCCACTGGCTTTAGCTTCCTGCCTGGTTAAGGCTTGTCGCCTGACTCAGGGACACTACGACCGCGAGCCGAGCACCTGTTTACTTTCATCTACAAGCTCTGCGGAACACCGGATACGACGGCTTTTTGAGAATTACACCTGCGTCGCGGAGCCGTCAGGGAAGTATCGCTGGCTCTTCTTCGGGCTTGTTGCCGTCGTGTTTACAATATTGCTTCTTGTGGTCTGACTCCCGCACCCGCGTGTTGTTTATTCAGGGCCTTTCTGTGCCGCTGAGGCTTCTTTCCAACCAGCACCGTCAGTTCCGGCTCAACCTTCTCTATAGCCTGAATTTTCCCGCTACTTCCCCCTCGTCTTACAGGAGAAAGGAATGGAATAAGCAAAGATATAAACAGGCATAATACTGGGAAAATACAAGGTGTCCCTAAGCATATTAACCAGCATATATCCTTAGTATTAGCCAGCACATATCCTTGACAGCACTAACCTCTTCTGGTAAATTACTACCGATATAGTACTAAGCGATTAGTACAGTATTAGACGGTGTCATTTGCGGAAAATTACCTAGAGGAGGTATTCAAGGTGAAAAAACGAATTGTTTTGGGGGCGGTGATGCTGCTGGCGTTGACAGCGCTGGCTCTCGCCTGCGCCGGCCCGACAGAACCCACTACCCCAACACAACCAACCACTCCGCCACCCGCGGCTGAACCCGGCTTCGAGTCGGCGAGACTCTTTACCTTCCCCGGCAACTGGGGCCAGGTGCAGAGCAAAAAGGTGACCCTCTTTTATCCGGCCCAGGCATCCTGGGAGTTCGTCACCAGTCCCCAGCACCCCGGCAGTTCAGCCGTCAATACCGGCACCGGCTGCCTGGCCTGCCATCAGGGGCAGGAGGCCACGCTGGGTCAGAAGCTGGTCAGTCATGCCACCCTCGAACCCGACCCCATTCCCGGCAAGAAGCCCACCGTGGACGTGGATGTGAAAGCGGCTATTGATGACCAGTATCTTTACATGCGCTTTGAATATGCGGCGGAACGTCCCGGCGTCACCCATAGCCTCTGGCGCTACAACGGTACAGAGTGGAAATCCTGGGGCGGTCCGAAGCCTGAAACGGCACCGGGTGTCGACAACAGCTACGAGGACAGGATAGCCTTAAACATCGCCGACAGCGATATCCCGGCCTTTGACGGCGCTCCCATTGGTTTTGAGAAAGCCGGCTGCTTCATCACTTGCCACAATAGCATGCGTGCTATGCCCAACGAGCCTACCTCCGCCGAGGTCAAGGCGCACCCTTACTTTGGAGATGAGGGGCTGAAGCGCACCGACATCCGCAAGTATCTGCTGATAAGCCGCACCGAGACCGACGTAACGGGCGGCTGGGACAAGACCAAGAGCGCCGAGGAAATCAAGACTCTTCTTGACGAAGGCCAGTTCCTCGACCTGTGGCAGTGGCGGGGCGCCCGCTCCGGCCCCATCGGCTACGGCGATGACAGCTATGTTCTCGAGTACCGTAAATTCGACCCCGGCAAAGGGATATGGAGCTCGCCCGCTCAGCCTGAGTTCATGTATGATGAGTCCAAGACCGGCTTCAAAGCCATCCCCGAATCCGAGTTCGAGCAGAAGCTGCGGGATTTCCCGATGGTCAGCGGCCAGAACGTAGTGCCGCTTGACCCGTCGGCCATCTTTAAGGAGGGGGATATTCTCTCCAAGTACATCCTGCAGACTCCGGACGGCAGCCGTGCTGACCTGCTCTTCAACAGTACATGGACCGACGGCAAATGGGTTGTAGAGATGCGCCGCGCATTGAACACCGGTAATCCTGAGGATAAGGTGTTCGCCGCGGGCAAGACCTACAATATAGGCATCGCCATCTTCCATGACATGGTCTCCAACCGGCGTCACCATGTCTCCTTCCCGCTAACCCTTGGCATAGATACCGCAGCGGATATTAAGGCAGCCAGTATAAAGTAAGACCCGTTATAGTTCATTGATGGTGACAGGGATGAGAACTTCACGTTCTCATCCCTGTCTTTTTTCGCGAAGGGTAGCCCGGCGCGTTAACAGTTACAATCAATTTGAAACGGTTATATCAAACCGAGAGGAAAGCGTAGCGTCGGATGTGTCAATGGTGGCAACGGGTGGGTTTGGATCAGATGGAGGAAGTGATATAATCACTGGTGACGTAGCGTGCCGCTATGCGGGGCTCCGCACATCACTAGCAAGGTGTTATAATAACCCATGAAGTATGTCAGACTGGTCGGATTAGCAGGGCTGCTTATCGGATTGATGGTTGTATCCGTAGACTGTGCTTCAGTTACTAAACCAATAGAAACTGAAGCGGATTTCATCGGTTTTATCACTGAAATTCACCCGATTAAGGAAGGGGGTATATCCGGCCAGATTTCAGTAGAATCTCATGCTGATAAGATTGTTGCCAGATACACTGTCACCATAGAAGACGATACATTAATTTTCCGGCAGGACGGTGATAAACTCCGTAATGCAACGTTCGCAGCATTGGAAACCAGGCAATGGGTACAAATATGGTTTTCCGGGCCTGTTATGGAGTCCTGGCCTATGCAGGGAACAGCACAACAGGTTGTGATTATTGAGTAAAGAAAAACCTATTGCCGTCCGTACTTCAATTTCCCAAACAAAAGAGCAGAAACCAGTACCAACCCTATTGAATTCCAGATGATAATCGGTCGGAGATTAAGCAAGATCCCGTATACCAAAAACAGTGTCATCCCGACTAGAAACAAAATACTAAAGAGGGCGCTTATTTCACGAGCACTCTTTAGCTTGAATACACGAATAACCTGTGGAACCAGACCCAGAGTTACTATTCCACCTGCCACTAATCCAATGTATTCCGCCATAATTGATCGGAGTCCTTTCTAAACTTAATAATCGGTAACAACGATTAAATGGTGGCAGCGGGTGGATTCGGACCACCGACCAAGGGCTTATGAGTCCCCTGCTCTGCCACTGAGCTACGCTGCCACGGTTTATTATTGTAGCCTGTCGACAGCAGGCTGTCAAACCTCTGTACCCGGTTCTGTTTAGCTTGACGATACCGTAAGCCATCTGCTAGAATTCAAAACGGATTCCTCTTATTACCGGTTGAGTTGTGGCAAGACCGGTATCAGGGGTGATGCCATTCCCTGGAGGAGTTGCCTTTAAGTTCGGCTCTTGAGTTCTCCGGAGTTGTTGCGGCTGGAGTTATCATGGCTGTTGATTACCAGAAAGAAGGCAGAATTGCTGTTTTTACCATCAATCGTCCTGATGTCATGAATGCTATCAACGCTGATGTCAGTCAGGAAATGAATGAGGCGATGATTGATTTCCGTGATGACTCTGAGCTTTGGGTAGGCATTATTACCGGGGCGGGCGAGAAGTCTTTTTCGGCGGGGGCGGATATCACGGGGTTCCGTCCCGGCCCGGCGACGGCGCGGCAGGGGACTGCCGAGCGGGTGCGCGCTGACCAGATTTGGAAGCCGTTTATTGCCGCCATCAATGGTTATGCCCTCGGTGGTGGCCTGGAGCTGGCTTTGACCTGTGATATCAGGATAGCCGCCGAGCATGCCAGCCTGGGTTTGCCGGAGGTAACTATTGGGTTTATGCCCGGCGGTGGGGGTACGCAGAGGTTACCCCGCTTTATTCCCCGGGCTAAGGCGGCCGAGATGCTGCTTATGGGACAGCGCATCGACGCTCAGGAGGCATACCGTATAGGATTGGTGAATAAGGTGGTACCTCTTGACCGGCTGATGCCTGCCGCCAGAGAGTGGGCGGAGACTATCTGCCGGGCGGGGCCTCTGGGGGTCAGGGCGGTCAAGGAGGCGATGATTAAGGGTTACAGCCTGCCTTTGGAAGAAGGCTTGCTACTGGAAAGAGACCTGGCTAATCATATACGCACTACCGCCGATTTCATGGAGGGAGCCAGGGCATTTATTGAGAGAAGGCCGCCTAAATATGAGGCAAAATAGTCTTTCCGGAAAAGACTGTGCCGGATAGAGAACGGGTTGTTAAAATCACTGTTTGTTAAGGAGGGTGACGGATGACTGAGGCTGTCATTGTTAGTGGAGTAAGGACGCCCATCGGTAATTATGGAGGAGCGTTGCAGGATGTCCCGGTAGTCAGGCTGGGCAGTATTGCCATCAGGGAAGCATTGAAGAAAGCCGGCTTGAGACCGAAGGTGGGCGCTGAGGTGCTGAGCTATGCGCCGGCGGCTTTTAAGGACGCTGGCCTGACTGACCTGGAGAAGAAACACGGTGGTTGGGATGAGTCTTTACCGGCGGTGGAGATTGACGAGGTTATCATGGGTAACGTGCTTCAGGCGGGGCAGGGACAGAATACCAGCCGCCAGGCAGCCATCTACGCCGGTATCCCCAAGGAAGTGAATACCTATACCATTAATAAGGTCTGCGGCTCCGGCCTAAAAGCCGTCGCGCTGGCGGCTCAGGCGATAAAAGCCGGTGACGCTGAGGTGATTATTGCCGGCGGTATGGAGAGCATGAGCACGGTTCCCTATTATATGCCCGCCGCCAGATGGGGGGCCAGGATGTTCAATGCTCAGATGATTGATGGTATGGTGCATGACGGACTATGGGAGATATTCTATGACTATCACATGGGTCTGACCTCAGAGAATATCGCCGAAAAATACGGCATCAGTAGAGAGGAGCAGGACAAATTTTCCCTGGTCAGTAACCAGAGGGCAATAGCGGCAATCAAGGACGGCACCTTCAAGCAGGAAACGGTCCCGGTTGAAGTCCAGGTAAGGAGAGAGGTCAAGCTATTTGATACCGATGAGCATCCCCGGGAAACCTCGATGGAGCTTCTGGGTAAGCTGCCTCCCGTCTTCAAGAAGGACGGCTCGGTAACTGCGGGTAATGCCTCGGGGATAACTGACGCGGCC
>JAUYMF010000084.1 GCA_030698765.1 Dehalococcoidales bacterium | reverse complement strand
ATTCCCCAAAAAGTGCGAAGGGTAGCGCACAGGAAAAGCTACTCAAGAGGAGGAGAGATGAAGCGAAAATTCATATGGCTGGGAATGAGCTGGCTCGTGGTATTATCCCTGGTACTGGCGTCCTGCGCCCCGACCACACCCACCACACCCACTACGCCGACCACACCCACCACACCAACAACTCCAACTACGCCCACCTCACCGACAACACCCACCACACCTACGACACCGACGACTCCGACTGTGCCAACTGAAATACCGGAATACGGAGGTATACTCTACTACACTACGGCCAGTCCATTTACAGGCAGGTTCGACCCTGTTTATACCCACCAGGCTTCAACTTATACCGTGTCTCTCACCAACGAGAACCTCTACGTTGGAGATTGGGCAAAGGGACCGGCCGGAACCGGCGAGACCAACTTTGAGACGTGGGTGCCGCTAATTAATCTGAATGCCCCGGCTATAGCTGAGAGCTACGAGTTACCCGATGACGAGACCATCATCTACCATATCCGCAAGGGAGTCCGCTTTCACCTCAATCCGGACAGTGAAGCCAGCCGGCTGGTGGCAGGCAGAGAACTCGTGGCTGACGATATCGTTTTCTCTATCAATCGCGCGTATCAGACAGAGGGAGCCATCTTCAAAGCCAGAATGACACCCCCGGAACATCCGGTATCGGTAACAGCCCTGGACAAATATACCGTCGAGTTAAAAGGTACCAAAGGGTGGCTCCAGTCCCTGTTTGAGGCCACGTACAGCTTCCTGGCAATCTTTCCCCCCGAGCCGGTGGGAAAATTTGGGGCCAATGCCTATTCAGACTGGAGAAATAATGTGGGCACCGGCGCATTCATGCTGGTGGACTTCGTCGCTGACAGCTCGGCTACCTTCTCCAGGAACCCTGACTATTACATGACAGACCCGGTTGGCCCGGGAAAAGGGAACCAGTTGCCCTACATAGATGGCGCCAAGATGCTCATCATTTCTGACAGGTCAACCAGGCTGGCGGCATTTCGTACCGCCAAGATACACCAGCTATCACGCATTGCCTGGGAAGACTTCGCGACCCTGGAGCAGACTACACCCGAGCTGGAAAATTTTGCGGAACCCCCGTTAGACCCGCAGGTAATAGCGATGAGGATGGACAGGCCGGAACAGCCCTGGCATAACATCAATGTCAGACACGCATTGCAGATGGCCATCAATGAAGATGAGATAGTCAGCGAATATTTTGGCGGCCGCGCTGAAAAGCTGGCTTTCCCGGCAGCCCCTATCTCCATGTACATGTCTCACTACACTCCGCTTGAGGAGCAGTCACAGATTGTCCGGGATATTTTCAGCTATAACCCGGATAAAGCCAAGCAGCTCCTGGCTGAGGCTGGTTATCCCAACGGCTTCAAAATGGAAGTAATTGCCCTGGCTGATGATGTCGACCTGCTGTCACTGGTGAAAAACTACTGGAGTAAGGTAGGGATTGACCTGGACATTTCCGTCAAGGAAAGGGGTGTCTGGACTTCCATCGGGCGGGGGAGGACACATGAGGAAGCCTACTTTAGCGGTGGCTCCGTAGTCACGCCTTACGCCTGGCACAAGTTCCAGCCGCTGGACTACATCAATGCCAGCCTGGTTGATGACCCGGTAATGAACCAGGCGCAGGAAGACTTTAAGCAAGTCTACGTGTTTGATGAACCCAAGGCAGCCGCTATCGTCAAAGAGGCTTACAAATACGCCCTTGAGCAAGCCTGGTACATTGCACTGCCCGGCCCCTTCACCTATACGGCATGGTGGCCATGGGTCAAGAACTACCACGGCGAGTGGATCGTTGGCTACACCACTCCCTACAACTGGCCTACCTGGGTCTGGATTGACCAGGGACTGATGAAATCCATGGGCTACTGACACCCAATTATTACAAAAACAGTTGCTCCAAAGGGGGGATGGCGGTTATAAACCGCCATCCCCCCTCTCACTTTTACGACTGACTTAGCGGTCAACCAGACCGGTTCCGGTTACATATGTTATAATCTCCCTCAGCAACACACTTTTATCAATCAACAATTACCGGGAGAAGCTAACGAAATTGCAGCACAGCCGGACTCAAACCTTAGAAAGCACGCCAATCTTCTCCAGCCTGAACAAAGACGAGCTTAATGAACTCGCTGCCCTCGCCAACGAACGCTGCTTTATGTCAAATAAATTTATCTTCTGGGAAGGAGATGAAGCCCGCTGGTTCTATATCCTTACTGAAGGACAGGTGAAAGTTATCAAGCACTCCTCGTCCGGAAAGGAATTTGTCATCGCTTTCTTTGGGCCGGGGGAAATGTTCGGCGAGGTCGCCGTTTTCGAAGATAAGCCCTATCCAGCTTCATCTCAGGCTGTAACTAAAACCAGAGTGCTGGAGATTAAAAAGGACGACTTCCTTTCTTTTCTGGCCAATCACCCCCGGGTAGCCCTCAAGATTATCAACGTGCTGGGCGGAAGACTCAGAGATGCGCAGAACCGCCTGCGCGACCTGGCCAGTGAGAGGGTTGAACAACGGCTGGCCGGCATACTGCTGATGCTCTCTTCAAAGCTGGGCACTACCCTGCCCTTCACCCGCCAGGACATCGCCAACATGGCGGGTACAACCACCGAAACGACAATACGGGTTATGACCAACCTCAAGAACCGGGGAATCATCCGCTCCAGCCGCGGCCAGATAGTTATCACCAACCAGGAAAAACTTAAACTCCTGAGTGAAGGGCCGCCACAAGTATAGTCCCGGTACCCGGCTTCCGCCAGTCGTTATATGATGCAAATCATAGTCAGCAATACCGACACGTTATAAGATATACTTAAAGTAGTATTCCAGTAGACGAGGTGACAGAATGTACAGCAAGTGTCCGGGGCAGGATTTAAGGAAGCTACGGGTGTCCCTGTACAAATGCCCCAACTGCAGCGCTGAAGTGGAAATCTTCTCTGACGAAATGAGAGTAAAATGCCATCAGTGCGGTGAAGTGGTCTACCGTGATAAAATGCCTTCCTGCATTGACTGGTGCGCTTCGGCACGGCAATGCCTGGGCGAGGAAAGGTGGCGGGAGGTTAAAGACAATTTCCAGCCGAGCTGATTACTTTCGGAAGATAAAGGAGCAGTTAATGACAACAAGAACGTTAAGAAAAATCATAAAAATTGATGAGGAAATGTGCACCGGCTGCGGTATCTGCGTCCCGTCCTGTGTTGAGGGCGCCCTGCAGATTGTTGATGGTAAGGCAAAACTCATCAGCGAGAGGTATTGTGACGGCCTGGCGGCCTGCATCGGAGAGTGCCCTGAAGGAGCGCTCACCATCGAAGAGAGGACCGCCGAGGAATTTGATGAGGAGGCGGTCAAACTATTCATGGAACAGGACAAATCTGCCGGAGATGAATTACCGTGTGGTTGTCCCTCATCAACGGTAACTCAATTCGCCAGTCCGGACACGGCGGAAGCCGCCCCCGGCACAGCGGCACCCCAGCCGTCAATGTTAACCCAGTGGCCGGTACAGCTTACCCTCGTTCCGCCAGCAGCGCCTTTCCTGCAAGGTACCGACCTGATGCTGACGGCGGACTGTGTTCCCTTTGCTCACGCCGCCTTTCACCGGGACTTGCTGAGAGACCACAGCCTGCTGGTCGCCTGTCCCAAGCTTGATGATTTCCAGGCGCACCTGCAGAAACTTGGAGAAATCCTGCGCCAATCAGACGTCAAAAGCCTGACGGTAGTCCACATGGAAGTACCCTGCTGCTTCGGACTGGTACACATGGCACAACAGGCGGTACAATCGAGTGGGAAGGATATCCCCTTCCGGGAAATAACCGTCGGCGTCAGGGGCGACCTCAAACCTTGATAGAGAGCCTGAACCAGTCTGAATGATGAAGAATAGTAGGCTGAACTTTGAAGCTGATTGCAAGACCACCGCCATGGGTATCATGCCCCACCGGGACATCGAGAGTGCCATGAAACTGGCCCTTAGTCTGGACGTCACCTTCTTTCCTCAGCTACCCAATATCAGCTTCTACGAAGATATGTATGTGCAGACGTCACAGAACTTTCCGGGGATAACCGTCGACACTGAAAATGCAAAGATAACCTTTGATACCAACCGTTTTGAAGAGGAGTTGAACGATTACTCCCGGAAGATGACCGAGCCGGAGACCTTTGCCCTGAGCCAGCAGTATTCAGCTACCTACCGGCGCTTCCTGGCTGAAGACCTCAGCGGCTATCCGGCTGTCCGCGGGCAAATAACGGGGCCGGTCAGCTTCGGTTTCAGGGTGACTGACGAGAACTCCAGACCTATCATTTATAATGAAGGAGTCAGGGCACTGCTCTACGACTTTATCCAGAAGAAGGTCAACCTCCAGTACCGGCAACTCAAGGCAAAGAATGAGAACGCCTTTGTCTGGATGGACGAGCCCGGACTGGGCTGGGTCTTCAGCGGCTTGTCAGGCTACAATGATATGCAAGCCAAACAGGACTATCAGGACTTCATGGCTGGTTTTGAAGGACTCAGAGCGTTGCACCTCTGTGCCAGCGTCAACCTGCAGTACCTGTTAACCATGGGCGTGGAAGTGCTATCATTTGATGCCTATCAAATGGAGATAATGCCCAAAGGATACGCCAGTGATATCGCCGATTTCATCAAGAATGGCGGTATTATATCATGGGGCATCGTCCCCACTGATTCAGACAATCTCAACCGAGAGACTCCGGAGACGCTGGCGGAACGCCTTTCAACTTACTGGGAGGTGGTATCCCTGAATACTGACTTAAGTTCCCGACAAATCGCCCGGCAGGCCTTGATCGCACCGGCGCGGTGCTGCCTTAAGAATGCGGGGCGGGTCGGCGCCAGTGATGAAGCCGCAACTTGCGAAAATAGCACTGACCTAACCGTTGAGGAACAGCTCGTCGAGAAGGCTTTTTCCTATCTGGGAGAGCTCTCCGGGATATTGAAAGACAAATTCAGGCTGTAATCACCCGGAGTCAGCCAGAGCTGTTACCATTTCAATCTTCCTTTAGCATCAGACCATCTGCCCGCTGTCATCAAAAATAGTACTGGTACTTATTGACAAGGGCAAGCATTATTCCTTACGCTATCATATAGACCCATCCCGATTTGTAATAGACCAGGCGAATAGAAATAACCGGGGGAGAAGCGAAATGACGACGAGAGAGATCAGACCCGGAACCCACTGGGTGGGGGCAGTGGACTGGAACCGGCGGCTGTTTGATGCGCTGATACCGCTGCCCGATGGTACCAGTTACAACTCTTACCTGATTAAGGGGAGTGAGAAAACAGCCCTTATCGACACGGTAGACCCCAGCATGCGGGATGTGCTGCTAAATCACCTGGCCGAGCTTGGCATTGAAAACCTGGACTATGTAGTCGCCCATCACGCCGAGCAGGACCACTCCGGCACTATCCCCGTCATCCTGGAGAAATACCCGCAGGCAAAAGTCGTCACCAATCTCAGGTGCAAGGGAATGCTCATTGACCTGCTGCCGATTCCGGAAGACAGGTTCATCATAATCAACGACCGTGAGACCCTGTCCCTGGGCGACAAAACCCTGGAATTCGTCTATACCCCCTGGGTGCACTGGCCGGAGACGATGTCCTCCTACCTGAAAGAACAGAAAATACTGTTCTCCTGCGATTTCTTCGGTGCTCATCTGGCCACCAGCGATCTGTTTGTCACTGATGAATGGCAATCCCATGAAGCGGCCAAGAGGTATTACGCCGAAATCATGATGCCCTTCCGCAGCAACATCCATCAGAACCTGGAAAACCTGAAGAGCTACGCTATTGACATCATCGCCACCAGCCACGGCCCTATCTATAACCGGCCGGAATTTATACTGGATGCCTACCACCACTGGGTCTTTGATGAACCGGGAAACATCGTCGTTTTGCCCTATGTCTCCATGCACGGCAGCACCTATGAGATGGTCAACTACTTAACCGGAGCTTTAGTCCGGAGCGGGGTCACCGTCAAACAGTTCGACATGACCGTAACCGATTCCGGGAAGCTGGCGATAGCGCTGGTAGACGCCGCTACCGTTGTCCTCGGCGTGCCTACCGTACTCGCCGGCGCTCATCCCAGTATCGCCTACGCCACCTCTCTGACCAATGCCCTCCGGCCTAAACTAAAGTTTATCTCTATTATCGGTTCCTACGGCTGGGGAGGCAAGACAGTCGAGCAACTCACCGGCATGATCTCCAGTCTGAAGGTGGAAATACTGGAGCCGGTACTCTGTAAAGGCTTCCCCAGGGAAGCTGATTTCAGGGCGCTGGACAATCTGGCGGCTACCATCGCCGTAAAGCACCGGGAAAACAATTTCTCCTGAGACGAATTGAGCCCGCCGGTAATACCGGAACGAAGCCGGTAAGGGTAAAAAGGGAAACGTACTCAGTCTATTTCATGAAAAGAGAAGGCTGGCGGTAGCTACCGCCAGCCTTCGTTACTTCTGTCTTCCGGTATGACCCGGTACCTAGTAACCCATTGACTTCTTCAGGGCCGTGTCAATCCAGACATGTTTGGTCCAGTAGTGGCGCGTTGAAATACCCAGGTAGTCCTCACCATGGTAGTTCTTCAGCCACGGCTGCCACATGTGGTACACCATAGGTGATGGGAACTGGATGGCGAAGGCCTGTTCAATCTCCCACTGCTTGAACTCCTTCATCAATGGCCAGAGAGAAGGCTCATCAAAGATGTAGTCCGCCCTGGTATCCAGATATACCTGGTTGGCGTACGGGTCATCCACACGGGAAACGTTTGAGGTATCGGTGGGATTGGTGGGGTGGAAGGCGAACGCCGTCGACGCCGACAAGTCTCCGTAAACAGCGTGCTTGTGCTGCGCGCCCTCAGAGATGGAGATAAACACGGTACGCTCTTTTACCTGGATATCCAGATTAACGCCGATTCGACTCAGGTATTCTCTCAGAAGGGTTAACTCGTCAGCGGTTCTTTCCTCGGTAATCACTTCAATCGTAAAACCGTTCGGATAGCCGGCCTCAGCCAGGATCTGTTTCGCTTTCTCCGGGTTATAGCTGTACATCTCCCGGACTGTCTCGTTCTGCTCCTCCATCGGCGTGTACATGGGCATGTGTTCGGGATAGGGTACTATCGGGTAAGCCAGGGCGCCGTTACCGCGGAAGTAGTCTTTGATGATGGTATCGTAATCAATCGCCATCACCATCGCCTGGCGGACTTTGACATCGTACCAGGGTAGTTCCGGTTTATCCACTCTTACTTCCAGTCCGCCCGGAGCCCGGCTCAGATACCTCACATACTCCAGGTCAGGGTTGGTCTTGAGCATCTGCTCGGCATCTTCCCAGGTAAGCCCGGCCTTGCCCGGGGGCTCTCCCGGCAGAACATCCACCTTGGCCGTACGTAATGCTGACATACGGGTGGACCGGTCCGAAATGATGAACAGCTTAACGCCATCCAGGTAAGGCAGTTGCTGCCCCTTGCCCGGGCCAACGGGGTCCACCTGCCAGTAATCAGGGTTCTTCTTGTACGTCAACACGCTGTCCGCGATATAGTCGGTAATGATAAACGGTCCCGTGCCCACCATGGCCGGCCAGTCCCGCATCTTGTTGTACTTCTCATACACTTCCGGCGGGAAGATAGCACTGAAGTCAGAAGCATTGTACATTACCGAGCTGGCTGTTCCCGGCTTCATGTGAATCACCACGGTATACTTGTCCGTCGCCTCAATGAGGCTAGGTCTTTCCTCGGGTATTATCCTGGCCTGCCAATGTCCCTCCGGGTCGAAGTACCAGGCATTAAGGGAATAGGCCACGTCTTCCGCAGTCATTTCCCTACCGCCAACCAGCCGCGCCGCCTCGCTGTCCGGGTCCAGCGCCCAGTGTACGCCCTTACGGATATGGAAAATCAGGGTCTCATCATCAGGCATTTCATAGCTCTCCGCCAGACGGGGGCCGAAGAACTGGAAACTGCCGACAAATACCAGGTAGCCTACTTCGTTAGTACCGGCGGGTCCTTTCGCCCAGTCTCCTCCCCAGAGCGCCTCCAGGGCGAAGTTATTGGCCGGAGTCGAGGACTTGTGAATCAAGACAGGGGCGAAACCGCGTATTGAGGTACTATCAACGGTATTCAGCACTCCGCCATACCGGGGAACCTCTGTCGCCGGTGTCGAGGGTGTTGTTGGGGTTGTTGGAGTCGTCGGTGTCGTGGGGGTTGTCGGTGTCGTCGGTGTCGTGGGGGTTGTCGGGGTTGTCGGCGCTGACGGGGCACAGGATGCCAGCACCAGAGACAGTACCATCACACCGCTCACCACCAACCAGATGAACTTGCTTCTCATTCTTCCTCCTTTTTTACTCCTGTCAGGGCAATAGCAAAACACTACTACCCTTACTCATTTATATATGAATTATATATGAATGGGTTTGAAGCTTACTTGTTACATCAAGTGCGGAAAACCCAGTGACACTAGTGTGCTTATGATATCAACATGCAGAAAGATTTGTCAAGTCCCCTTATGTCACCAGCGCAGTGGCCGGCCTGGCTAAAATCCCCCTCCGCTCCAGGTCCCGGACTACGTAGTCCAGACCCAGCCCCTCAAGGGTCTCCCTGGCAGGAATACCATCACCGTCCCATCCCCTCACTTTGTACCACTCATCAACCCACTTGTTGAAGAGGACTTTATCCGCCTTGTATGTTCCCGGGGCTGGCGGTATCGTAAAATATCTGTCAGGCAACATGTCATCCTTTCGCCGGAGACCCGCCCGGACATTGTATCCCCGCACCAGGTTCACCACCCTCTTCGCCATCTCCGTCGCCATCGCTTCATCAATATCAATACCGGTAACCGCGGAGACCAGTTCGGCATAGAAAGCCCGGCTGTTCACCGGCAGCGGCTCATAATGACCGGTCCAGAAATAGCAGAGACCGGCGAGGTCAGCCAGATTGAAGATTTCCTCATTATAGGTCATATATTTTATCGTGCCTTCATAGTCAGCCCCGGTAGGGTCAGGAGGGGTCTGCACATATCTTTTATAATCTTCAGGATAGTGGAAACCCCAGGAGTCAATGAAGTCCTTTCCTCGTTTCCAGATGGCGGCCGGAGTAGTGCCCAGAAGTTTGGTCGTATCCGCCTTATCATTAATCGCCTCGGACAGGCCGAGATAGCCCTCTCGCCTGAAGGGGTGCTGGTCATATTTTTTTACATGATAGGCGTAATATTCCGCCCCGCGGCCTATCCGCTGCGCCGCCCGGTAAGTGCCGTCAGCCAGCAAGTCACCAATGCCCTCACGGTGGGCAATCTTGTCAACTAAAGACAAGGCTACTTCAGCATTTCCCCACTCGAGGTGCATTCCGTCAGTGTCTTCTTTGGTCAGAATACCCCGCTCATACAAATCTATGGCGAAAGCAATCTGGTTCGAGAGCGCCATGCTGTCCAGCCCGTACTTCTGCACCAAATCATAAAAGGCCAGGGTAAAGTCCATATCAAATATCTTGGTGGCGACGATACCCATTCCCCATGATGTGCATTTGATAACCATATACCCGCCGTCCGAGCGGGCGTAAGCCCGGTGGCAGTGCTGCGGGCAGTTATAACAGGCCACCCGCCGGTCCGTTTTCTCCTCCATGAACTCCTGCGCCATTTTCCCCACGCCGTCAATCTTTTCTTTAAGCTCGGGGAAGACCGCCCCGCTGCGGTTGCCATAACCGGCTTGCCGGGTGTATCCCTGAACATTCTGGCGTCCGAAATTGGCGAAAACCTCTTCCCTTATTGTCTCTGACCGGTCCAGGAGCTGCCCGCACAGCTCGGCGACTCTTGCCGGGTCGGCAATGTTAAGGTCTTTAGTACCGCGGACGACGATAGCCTTCAGCATCTTATCTCCCATGATGGCGCCCACGCCACCCCGGCTGGCGCTGGCCCCGGAACCGCTTTCCGCGGTAGCCGTAAAGACCCGGTTCTCACCGGCAGGGCCGATGCACAGGATTTCAAAATCATCCTTGTCCATCTCCTCCCGGAGGAGGCGCTGGGTTTCAAAGGTATCTTTCCCCCAGAGATGACGGGCATCACGCAGCTCCAGCCGGTCATCATCTATCCACAGGTATACCGGAGAAGGAGACTTGCCGGAGAAGATTACCGTGTCATAGCCGGCGTGTTTCAATGCCGGGCCGAAATAACCGCCCAGGCTGGAGTACGAGTGGATTCCCATTATCGGAGAAAGATATGTGATAGTAGCGCGATTAGCCGACGGTACAATAGTGCCGGTGAGGGCGCCTGTACCTACGATTAACAAATTATCGGGAGAAAAAGGCTCAACTTCAGGAGGCACCCTGTCCCACAGTATCCTGGCGTTTGTCCCTTTCCCTCCCAGGTAAAGTTCAGTCAATTTGGGGTCGTTCTGCACCTTCTCGATAGTCTTCCGCGACAAGTCTATCTCGACATCAACACCCGTTAAACCGTATCGCATTTCGCACCCCCTTCTCCAAGGTGACCAAGTTGCAACCCACTATATAAACTTCGACCAAATATTAGGTGATATCCGGCCTGTGGTATAGGACTTTTGTCTTATGCAAACTTGAATGACACTTCTTTCACGGCACATACCCCATCCTGAATTGATGCCTTTCAAGCGCTCTTAAAGAGAAGACTCCCCCCAAATAAAAGATACAACGATGACCTGACAGGCGTCAAGTCACTGTGCGGTCCGACTCCCGTATCGGAGTACGGGACAAGCTTCGTCGGTATGGTTATGGGGCATACTAACGAAGCGTTAGAAACACTAAGCAGGGGGGCCTTGCCCCCCTGCTTACTTAAAGTTTACTTTTTCACTTCTCCAGGCAGCAACCTGGCAATTCGGCACCACCCTGAATGGATACCTCCCCAGTCAGCGTTACGGCGTCTCGATTTCAGTTGCCCGCAAACTTCCATCCGCCTCCACCACGAACTCTACGCGAGCCGTCACCCCTGCGGCAAGGCCTGTGTCCAATACCGTGCCGGCATCAGTCTTGAAGGTCTTACCACCGATTACCCACGTATTGGCACCCATGGACTCGATGACACCGCTGAAGTGGAAGTTCTCATATACCCCGACTCCAGACGCTGTTGTCTCTATCTCCTTGGCGACGTTCTCACCGTTAGCGATGGTGAACTCCACAGTGGCCACCACGCCGGATGCCAGGCCGGTGTCAAGCATGGTCGTGTTGCTAACCTTAAAGCTCTTGCCGCCAATTACCCAGGTATCAGCGCCCATCGACTCGATAACTCCGGTAAACTTGAAATCTTCTCCCGGCCCGGCAGCATGAGCTTCTGTCTCTATTTTGATAGCTGTGTTCTGACCGTCAACAATGCTAAATTCTACCGTGGCGATAACACCGTTCGCCAGGCCGGTATCCAGCATGGTAGCGCTGGTAACACGGAAGCTCTTGCCGCCAATTACCCAGGTATCGGCGCCCATGGATTCGATGATACCGGTATAATGGAAGTCATCGTCAGGTTCGACTCCCGGCGCTGCCGTTTCGATTTTTACGGCGGTGTTCACTCCATTGGCAATACTAAACTCTACCGTGGCGATAACGCCGTTCGCCAGACCGGTATCCAGCATGGTAGCGCTGGTGACACGGAAGCTCTTGCCGCCAATTACCCAGGTATCGGCGCCCATGGATTCGATGATACCGGTAAAATGAAAATCTTCACCAGGTTCCGTTGGTGTCGTGGGTGTAGTTGGAGTTGTCGGTGTGGTCGGAGTCGTCGGACTTGTCGGTGTGGTTGGCGTCGTCGGTGTAGTCGGAGTTGCAGGTGTGGTCGGTGTGGTCGGAGTAGTTGGCGCATTAGGTGTGACGGGTTCCTC
>JAUYMF010000083.1 GCA_030698765.1 Dehalococcoidales bacterium | reverse complement strand
ACCGCTCGCGGCTCCGCTTACAGTGGCACCAAAAAGTATGACCTGGCAATTGCCGACTTTACTCAGGCTATCTCACTCGAGCCGGAGGATGCAGCCGTATATACCGCTCGCGGCTCCGCTTACAGCGGCACCGAAAAATATGACCTGGCGGTTGCCGACTATTCCCAGGCTATCTCACTCGAGCCGGAGGATGCAGCCGTATATACCGCTCGCGGCTCCGTTTACAGTGGCACCAAAAAGTATGACCTGGCGGTTGCCGACTTTACTCAGGCTATCTCACTCAAGCTGGAGGAAGCAGCCGTATACACCGCTCGCGGCTCCGCTTACAGTGGCACCAAAAAGTATGACCTGGCAATTGCCGACTATTCCCAGGCTATCAAACTCGATAGTGGATACGCTAATGCCTATTACAATCGCGCCCTTGCCTATTACGTAACCCAACGAACTCAATTGGCAAAGAATGATTTACAATTCGTACTAGAAATCTCCAACGAACCTGTATTGGTCCAATACGCGCAGCGCCTTCTGGCTAGGTTCTAACTGCAAGCCGCGGGCGAATTCAGAATAGCCTGGCGGCAATAAAGGGCTTGCCGTTGACAGTACATTTGATTGTGGATAGACATACGGGACGTGAGTAGTATAGCCTGAAGCAGATGTATCAGGGATGATGAAGTGCGGGTGGTAGTCATCATAGAAAATCAGATGGACAAGGAAGAGGGTTATCCTTAACAGTATGCGAACCCGTTGTTAAAAATGGGGAATGCTGGATCCCTTACTATATTATTATGCAATATCGCGAGAATCAGTTAATTCGGGGTGCCATATTAACCAGCATCATACTTTTTACTTTTACGGTAATGCTAATATATACTGGTACCAAAGTTACAGAAAAAACCGTTAATCAACCTCCTATGCCGGTGCCTGCAATAAACCTCTCGCCTGTTCTAGAGACTATCGGCAATAAGACTGTATCTCAAGGTAGTCTTATTAAATTTACTGTACGGGCGAGCGACTCCGAAAATGACAATCTGACTTACACGGCATCCAATCTACCTCCTGGAGCAACATTGAATAGCGTGACGCGGGTTTTCTCCTTTGTCCCCGAATCAGTCGGTACTTACGATGATGTCATATTTAGCGTTTCGGATGGACAGGTAACTGTCTCGGAAACTGTTTCCATAACTGTATTATCTTTATTTCCTGCGCCTGTAACACAACAGTCTCCTGCTCTAGAGACTATCGGCAATAAGACTGTATCTCAAGGTAGTCTTATTGAATTTACTGTACGGGCAAACAACCCCGAAAATGACAATCTGACTTACACGGCATTAAATCTACCTCCCGGAGCGACCTTTAATAGCGCGACGCGGGTTTTCTCCTTTATCCCCAAATCAGTCGGTACTTACGATAACGTCATATTTAGCGTTTCGGACGGCCAATCAGCCACCTCGCAAACTATCACTATCAGCGTATTATCTGTCACCCCGCCGTTGCTGAAGGGGCTGCCCATCAGCACCTTACCGTTAGCCGTCTTTCACTACGGACCGCTTTTCGATAAAACTGACTCGCTTGTCCTCGGCGTCAGACCTCAATATCTTGTTATCAACACATCGCAGGGGTTATGGGCCAAAATTGGCGGACATAGGTCAGATGTCTTTCACAATGTCTCCAAATACAAAGCGGCCGGTATCAGGGTTATCGGATACATAACGGCCGGTTATGAAGGAACCCAAAGCGGCGGTAACATCGATTCTAAATGGTACACTCTGGAAATGAACAGGAAGTTGATTCAGGACATGGCGCTGGTTGATGGTGTGGATGGTGTATTTATTGATGAGATCAGTAGTTTCCCGGATGAAAAGGGTAAAGCGTATCTGAAAGAACTTACTGACCTTGCGCATAGCTTTGGACTGATCACCTGGGGTAACGTGGGGGTGAACAACTTTGATCCCTGGTTCTTTACTAAAGGCGGCTTTGACCTGATGCATTCTAGCGAGAACTGGCATGGCCAGGACCTTAGCAAAGTCCAGCTTGATTGGGGCTACCGGATTAGCGTTACCGGATTCAGTCCGGGGTACACAGCACAGGATGCTTTCAACCTGACCGTTAATGCCTGGCAAAAAGGGCTGGCTTATTCTTATATTACCGACTCTAGTTTGGGATACTATGATCTGCCGGCATGGCTTGAGGAATATGCAGAGTTGCTGCGGCAATATAAGTTGTCTCCGGGAAAATACCAACCGAGTTCGCAAAAGTGAGACGCGATTGGCTATCTAGTCAGCCCAGGACACCAACTACGTGGGTACCTCAAGGGCATCGAACATAAGATGTTACTGTAATTCCTCCTCACTGCTGATAGACTGATAGAGAGCATCGAACTTTTCGGCCAATTGCAGACAGTGAGAGTATCCCTGCATGAAGCCGCGAAAGTAATCTGGTCCTTCGCCGTCCAATAGTTCTTCAGCCTCCATAAATGCCGATGCACCAATTAATTCCGCTTCTACTGCCTTGCACAGTGTTCTTTTTTCTGGATCCATGTCAGCCTCCTAAATGTCCTTGATATCCTCATTGTTTTCATACTCTTTTTAGTAGCGCTTGCTTGTTGACTATTTATTAATGTACAGTGGCGAGTCGAGGGGCTATCCGAATCTTCAGATAGCCCCTCTTAAGATTAGATGCGTCCGGATTGAAAAGCATTGATGCAATCTAAGGGATGTTTCACTTTTTCATTATCCACCAGCCGAGAGACTTATCCAGGTCGCCTGTTAAGGTAGCCCCGGATGTGAGCAGGTTGGGAAAATCGGTGGTGGTAGCCGCAACCCATACGTGCTGACCCGCGGTTAGACCTGCGACTGTGGTGCTGGTGATCATGAGGTTAAAGCTGTATTCACTTGCACCGCCGGTGGCTACAGGTGTACCTACAACTGTACCTGCCGTATTCCCGGTCACAGGCGCAATAGGAGCGAGGTCTACGACAGGAGGTGAAGTCGTGCCGGTACTCTTAAAAATCCACCAGCCGAGAGACTTATCCAGGTCGCCCGTTAAGGTAGCCCCGGATGTAAGCAGGTTGGGAAAATCGGTGGTGGTAGCCGCAACCCATACCTGCTGACCCGCGGTTAAACCTGCGACTGTGGTGCTGGTGATCATGAGGTTAAAGCTGTATTCACTTGCTCCGCCGGTGGCTACGGGGGTACCTATAACTGTGCCTGCCGTATTCCCTGAAGCGGGAACGGAAGTTGCGGTTGCAGTCTGAAAAGTATTATCACTGCCATATACCGTTGAACTGCCAACTGCCTTCACTCTAAAGTGGTAGGTTGTATTGGATGCCAGGTTGGTTATAGCAGCACTGGATGCTCCGATGTTAGCCATCGAGCTAGCTGCCGTAGTATTTCCATAGCTGGTTGTTAAACCCCAGTCAAAGCTAACCGAGACACTGCTGCTGGAACCCATACTGGAAAGAGTACCATTGAGGGTTGCGCCGTTAACAGTTATACCGGTGGCCGTCCCTGTAGCAATAGCGGGAGCCACTGAGGGCTGAATAATCTGAGCAACGTAGGTTCCTAACCAGGTTGGTAGAGCTCCGTATGTAGTACTTGCATAATGGGCGTCTATTCCTTTGCTTATAGCGGCATTGGTTAGATAAGCCGCCGTAGTTGCACTGGTTACATTCTGTGTTAATAACCAGGTTCTGCTTGCCCACTTGCTCTGGCTGGCGGTCAAAGGTGCATTGTTCCAGATTTCAGAGCTGTTGATGAAATCAGCGTAATCCATTAATGAATCAGACCAGGAATCGACGCCGATATTGAAAACCACTTTCAGTCCCAGTGAATGGGCTCTGTCGGCTATCTGCTTCAGATAGTAAAGTGACGCGGCAGACGGGTAAGATGACACTTCGTCCAGGAATACTCCATAAGCGCCAGCCGCAGCCGCGGCATTAATGTAGTTCAGGTTAGATTGCAGATCGTTAGGAATAGCCTGTGCCACAGCACCTTCGTAACCGCCGTCGATATACTCAAAGTACTTGATACCGGCAGAGGTAAACTTGCTGATACTGGCATTCCCTCTCCACGGACCGGCGGGGCTATTACTGACTAGATATTCAGGCTGGGCACTAATTATATTGTTGTCAACGGTAGCATCATGCCACCCGTAATATATCATATTGACGGGTACAGTTAATGGAGCTGCAGCTACGTTATTCGCAGCTACGGGGGCAAAGATAAATACTCCAATCAATGCGAACACGGTCAGAATATGAAGCATTGCTTTGCCTGGTTTGCCGGAAAATATTACCCTTTTCATGAATCCTCCTTTATTTTCTCCAGGATCAAAATTCCAGATCATTTCATCCTTCCATCCTTCACTCACGCTACGTTATACTCCCTGTCATGCGATGTAATATGCGTAAGTATGTACACCACTTTACCTAGGATAACAGCAAGGAAATTGTCTTGTATATACGCAACTACTTATGTGTATCGAAATGGTTGCTTGATTTTTCGAGAGGGAGTAAAATAGCTAAAACGATATATATTTAGGCTATGTCTATCACTAAATTGAGGTGCGGATTGAGGTCAGATAATACAAAAGAAGCAATCGAACCTGAACAAGTAGAATCCGGGGTAATCAGCGGGAAGCAAATGGTGACTAACTCCGGAGGAGGATAAATGCCAGCCAGGAAAGCAGCGAGAACTAAAAAAGAAGCCGGGTTAGACCATGTTCAATCAGTACAGGCTCCTGAAAATAAGGAGAGTCCCCACGATTTCCTTGTTGTAGGCATTGGGGCTTCTGCCGGAGGCTTGGAAGCATTGACCGACTTTCTCGGTAAGGTGCCTGCCGATATCGGAATGGCTTTTGTCCTCATCCAGCACTTGGCTCCTTCTCAGCCCAGCCGGTTGACCGAGTTGCTTGGCAGAGTATCCAGCATACCTGTCCATGAGGTGGCAGAAAACACCCGGGTCGAACCGGACAACGTGTACGTTATACCTCCCGGCAAAGATATGATTATTAGAGACCGTACTCTCTGGCTACAGCTACAACCAGTCCGCCCCAGTCTAGCGCATGGCATCGATATATTTTTCCACTCCCTTGCTGAAGATGTAGGGGAACAGGCTGTCGCTATCATCCTCTCCGGCACAGCAAGTGACGGGACCGATGGCGCCAAAGCTGTCAAAGCCAGGCATGGTCTCGTTATTGTACAGGACCCGGAATCGGCAAAGTATGACGGAATGCCCCGTGCAGCTATCGATGCCGGTGTGGCGGACTACGTCTTGAAGCCTGAAGTAATGGCCGATCAACTGATAAAGTACCAGCGCAAGTCAAGCCGGCAGCGAGAAGCGACCCGTGAAGCTATGGAAAAGGATGATACCAGCTTGAGAAATATCCTGTCCCTGGTTCGGGCAAGGACCGGGCGCGATTTTTCAGGTTATAAAGTATCATCCATCACTCGCCGGATAGAGCGCCGTATGAGTGTGAATCGGATTGAGACAAGCGAAGAATACCTCCGGTTTCTGCAGGAACACCCATCCGAAATTGAGGAACTGATGAAAGACTTCCTCATCAATGTGACCGCTTTCTTCAGGGACAGGGAAGCCTTTGTCGCTCTCAAGAAAGAAATAGGCAAAATACTCAGCGCAAAGCCGGAAGGAAGCTCAGTAAGGGCATGGATACCGGGGTGCTCAACCGGAGAGGAAGCCTACTCACTTGCCATGTTACTGGTAGAAAACGCCGAGGAGTCAAAGCGGCGTTATGACCTCCAGATCTTTGGCACCGACCTGGATACGGATACTATAACTTTTGCCCGGGCTGGCCTTTACCCGGAGACTATTGCTCCGGATGTAGGTGAGGAGCGCTTAGAACAGTTCTTTACCCGGTCAGGGGCTTCCTACCATGTCAAGAAAAACATCAGGGAAAAACTCATTTTCGCAGTGCACGACCTGGTGTCTGATCCGCCGTATTCCCGTATGGATATCGTCTCGGTGCGTAACCTGCTCATCTACTTCGATACCGATTTGCAGAAGAAAATAATTCCGCGCTTGCATTACTCCCTCAACGAAGGGGGACTCCTCTTCCTGGGAACAGCGGAGACGATTGGAGAGACCCCTGATTTATTCACCACCGTTGACAGCAAGTGGCGCATCTACCGGCCAGTCCATAAGCAGGGGGCGCCGCACGCAATATTTACCGGGCAACCAGCTTTGGGGGAAATTACGGATGCTTCTGCGTTGCCGTTGCCTGTGGCCAAGCCTCCCGCGGGACCAACGTCCGAGCAGATTCTCCTGGAAGCCTTGCCGCCTTCGATCATCGTCAACCGTGATTACAAGGTAATATATACCCACGGCAATACCGGCAAATACCTGCATCTGCCGGAGGGCAATCCGAGCAGTGACTTGCTGGGAATGATTGATACAGACCTGCGTTTGGCGCTGACAACGGCGCTTCACGAAGCATCCCAGGAACAAAAGGAGGTATGCCGCGAAGGCCTCCGCGTGAAGCATAACGGTGAAACGCAGTCCGTGAAGCTGAAAGTCCGCCCGCTGAGCAAGTTGGCTGGCAGTATGATAGTTACTTTCGAGGACTTACACCGACCTCGACGACGGAAGGTAAAGGGAGAGACTTTAACCGAAGCACAACGCCGCGAGATGGAACAAGAGCTTCAAACTACCCGGGAAACCCTGCGCGGCACTATCGAGGAACTGGAGACAGCCAATGAAGAGCTGCGGAGCGCTAATGAAGAATACATGTCCACGAATGAAGAACTTAGAAGCGCCAACGAGGAACTGGAAACCTCACGTGAAGAGCTCAGGTCAGTCAATGAAGAGCTGACAACCGTTAATACCGAACGCGAAAAGAAAATTGAAGAGCTCACTGATGTTAGCGATGATATGCGTAACCTGCTTAACAGCACGGCTATCGCTACTATTTTCCTGGATGAAAAGCTACGCATCCGGCGCTTCACCCCGGCTGCCACCACGCTGTTCAACTTTATTAGCACGGATGTTGGCCGCCCGGTTGAGGACATATCTTCCCGCCTGAAGGCAGATGGGATGTCTGTGGTAGCCCGCCGGGTGCTGGAAACACTTGTCCCGGTTGAGCAAGATGTCCAGACCGAGGATGGACGCTGGTACTCAATGAGGGTTCACCCTTATCGCACGAGCGATAATTCTATTGAGGGAGTGGTGGCATCTTTCATCGATATCAACCAGGTGAAGGCTGCCTTTTCCTATGCCCAGGGCATTGTCGATACCGTACGGGAGCCGTTGCTGGTGCTCAATGAAAAGTTGAAGGTTATCTCAGCCAGCCGTGCTTTTTACCAGACATTCGGCGTGACCCGGAAAAATACCGAAGGGCAATTCCTTTATGAACTGGGTGACCACCAATGGGACATCCCAAAATTAAAGGAACTGCTAGAAAACATACTGAAGGAAGACAGGGTTTTTGAAGGGTATCAGGTAGAGCACGATTTTCCCGGCGTCGGCCACCGGTTGATGTTGCTCAACGCACGCCGCTTTTATGACGGAGCCGGCGCCACGCAGAGTATTTTACTAGCCATGGAAGATGCCACTAGCCGTCCCGGACTGGAGACTTATACTGAAGGAAAGGATGTCCGGAAGAGAAAGAGCTAATGAGCGAAGGTAAATACAAGAGGCTACGCCGGCTGGCAGAAGAGCGGCTGGCCGGACAAGAGATCCGGATAGACAGCCTGGACCGGGCTGACCTGGTGAAGATGGCCCACGAGCTTGCCGTACACCAGGTTGAGCTGGAAATCCAGAATGAAGAATTGCGCCGGTCACGTGTTGAGGCGGAAAGGGCGAGGGACCTCTATCTTGACCTTTATGACTTTGCGCCGGTAGGCTATTTGACGTTAGATGAGCATAACCGCATAATCGAAGCCAACCTGGCGGTATCACAGGTACTGATGGAAACAAGAGCTCATCTCTTGAAAATCCGCTTTACAAAATTCATTAACCCTGACGAAACCCAGACGTTC
Organism: Dehalococcoidales bacterium; assembly: GCA_030698765.1. Taxonomy (NCBI): domain Bacteria; kingdom Bacillati; phylum Chloroflexota; class Dehalococcoidia; order Dehalococcoidales; species Dehalococcoidales bacterium. Next base: position 9,008 of record JAUYMF010000083.1, on the reverse strand, counting down.
CACTTTTACCGGCGGAAAGTGATAGAGAACGAAGGTAGGCAGACACTTGAACTCAAAATGCAGAAAGCGGATGGCACACCATTTGATGCTCAGATGGTAAGTATTAAAACCGGACAGGAGAGAGTTCGCGTCACCTTGATGGATATTACCGAGCGCAAGAATACGGAACGGGAACTAAACAAGTATAAGGAGCATCTCGAGGAACTCGTCCGGGAACGCACTGCTGAACTTCATCAATCGGAACAAAACTTCCGTAATTCCATGGAGAACTCTCCTCTAGGAATACGGATCGTCACAGCTGGGGGAGTAACCCTCTATGCTAACCGGTCACTGCTGGATATGTATGGGTACAATACCCTGGATGAGTTGAAGAACACACCGGTGAGTATGCGCTACAGTTCAGAAAGTTATGCCGAACACCTGGAAAGGAAAGAGAAACGAAAGCAAGGGGTGACCGGCCCCGAAAACTATGATATATGCGTAATAAGGGGGGATGGGAGTCTAAGGTATCTGAGAGTACACCGTGCTGAAGTTTTTTGGGGCGGGCGCTCCGAGTTCCAATGTATTTATGACGACGTCACGGAACACAGACGAGCTCAGGAAAGTCTGAAAGCTCTCTCCCAGCGGCTGTTACAGGTGCAGGAAGAGGAGCGCCGCGCCATGGCTCTAGAGCTGCATGACGAGATTGGCCAGTCGCTGAATGCTCTCAAGCTCTTGCTGGGCAGGCAAATAAGACTGGCTGATGGTGAATTTCGGGCGGCTTTGGTCAGTTTATCTGATCTGACCAGCGAAATATTAGAGCAGGTACGTCAGGTATCCCTGGACCTGCGCCCAAGGATGCTGGATGATCTGGGTCTTCTTTCGGCGCTGGTTTGGTATTTTCACCGCTACACCGACAGGACAGGAATCAAGGTTCATTTCCAACACAAAGGATTTGACCGGATGTTCAGCCCATATGTCAACAACCAGGTGTATCGAGTGGTGCAGGAGGCATTGACCAACGTTTCACGTCATGCAGCGGTGGATGGGGTGAAGGTACAAGCCGAGGTAGACAAGGAGATTCTGCTCCTGAAAATAGAAGATAAAGGGAGAGGATTTGACACGACGAACCAGTCTATTTCCAGTTCGGTCGGCATCGAAGGGATGCGCGAGCGCATTCGACTTCTTGGAGGCTCGCTTACCATCAACAGCGCGCCGGGACATGGAACACGCCTGGTTCTGGAGATTCCCCTTCAAGACAGCGGGATGAATGATGGATAAACAGGTCAGGAGAGAATGATAACCATAGTACTTACGGACGACCATAAGGTCATGAGGCAGGGTCTAAGTGCTTTGCTGCGAGAACAGCCCGACTTTCAGGTCGTGGGTGAAGCAAGTAATGCTAAGGAAGCACTACGATTGATTGAGAGCCTGCGACCAAACGTACTGGTATCCGATATGGTCATGGTAGGTATGAATGGTCTCGAACTGACATCGCAGGTTAAACGGGTTGCGCCAGAAACTATCGTTGTTATTCTCTCCATGTATGGCACGGCGGGATATGTTCACAAGGCGATGCGGTCCGGGGCAAAAGCCTATGTTCTGAAAGATGCCAGCGCAGATGAACTGGTCACTGCCATCCGCCAGGCAGTATCAGGACAACGCTACCTGAGCCGGACTCTCTCAGAGCAAGCCATAGACTCATATATAAAGGAAATCACGCCGGTGCCACACCAGGTCGGTGCCTCTTTAATACTAACGGCTAGGGAGCATGAAGTATTACAAATGATTGCCCGGGGTGATAAGAACAAGGAAATCGCAGTCGACCTGGGCATCAGTCCCCGCACAGTAGAGTTCCACCGTTCCAATATAATGCGAAAGCTCGGGGTACAAACCCAGCAAGATCTATTCCTCTACTGCGCTAACGCTGGTATCTTGCAAGAGAAAACCTGATACTGAGCATTCATCCCCCAAATCTCGTATTTTTACGTGCTTTTTCACGTAGTTCAACGAGTTCCCCTCCCCACTCAGAAACAGTATCATATAAAGAGGGGTATCATGGTTTTTGCGAGTATTCTTTACAGCTAATACCCGAATACAACCAGGCAATATGCCCTTTGTAGCTAAGAATTGAGCTGAAAGAGCTGAACAAAGCATACCAAGGAGGTTTCCTGCGATGACAATAAAAGAACGTAGCCCTGAGACTCTGAGAATCCTGATGATTGATTTCAATCCGGTTGTCCAGGAGGGCCTGCAGGCTATCATGGCTAAAGACGATACGATTGAAGTGACGGGATATGTTCCGGATGGGCAACAAGCGCTTCAGCATATTAAGCGCGCAAGTGAAAAGGGACGGCCTGTCAACGTGGTGTTGACCGAAACGCGGAACGGTACCATGGATGGTGTACAGGCTACGAGGCTTATCAAGGATGAATTCCCTGAGGTAGCTGTCCTGGTACTGACAGAGAACCTCAATGATTCTTATGTGATTGACGCCATCCATGCGGGTGCCGCGGGATACATCTTCCTAAAGGATATGTCTCCGCAAGTGTTGCTGCAAAGCATCCATCGTGCGGTAGAGGGCGGCACCCAGATGAGCACGGAATTGCTGCACACTGCCGTGGAGAATCTGCTTCAGAATGGCCGGAAGACGCTTGCCGAGCGCACGGCTGAGGCGGCTCACCTCACCGAGAGGGAAGTCGATGTGCTCAGGCTAATGGGCAACGGAGAATCGAACAAGATAATCGCTGCAACGCTGGGTATCACCCTGGACACTACCAAGAAACACGTCGGCAACGTCATTGACAAACTGCAGGCACGCAGCCGTGTCCACGCGTCAATCATCGCAGCCCAGGCAGGCATCGTGAATAATCATACAAATAATAATAAAAATGAGAACGCTCCTGTCCTTGAAGCCACAAGCCTGAGCCAGAGTTAGGTGCCTGATCAGGCACCTCAACAGTACCAACTTGGTACAGCGGCTTTGTTCAGACTCGGTGCACCACTTTACCTGTTGAGCCAGTAGATACCCACGGGCATAGCCCCCTGGCCTTTACAGTTCAACCTTCGCTTGACCTGAATGCTTATGCCTTGTTATAGAAGCCCTCCGCTTTGATCCAGCATCAGGAATTATCAACCACTCATTGGCCCCAGCCTGTGGGGTTTTGCTCTTCGGATTATTAGATTTCATTTCACAATGGGCACTCTTGCCTTTGGCAAACGGTCGGTGTTATCAACCCGTTATAGACTTCTCCACTGCTCAGGTCTGCGCATGCCGTAGAAACAAGAGAGGGGGGTTTTTAACCCCCCTCTCTAATTGTGTGAAGCAAGAAGCTATTTAGTCTTGCCTGCGTCTGGCGACAATTAATCCGGAGACCAGGACAAGTCCTAGAACTACCACCGCCGCTCCACCCAATAATAACCATGTTGTCGACAAAGCCGGTTTAGTTTCTGGTGTGGACACTGGAGTTGTCGACTCCGGCGCGGTGTCTACGGGTGTATCAGCAGCTACCGGAGGTGATGCATTTGGCCCAGGCGAGGTCTTTGCTTGAGTAGTCGCTGTAGCTTCCGTAACATTATTATCTTCCGTTGGCTTTGATTCTGACGGAATAGATGTGGCCGGAGCTACCTCCACAAACAAGGCATATATACTGAAATGGGCTATCTGAGCCGTGACGGTATTAGTTGCAGTATCTACCGTACTCTCTACTATTACCCAACTTGAGCCATCCCAGAAAGCTAGATTTACCTTACTCCCATCCACAAAACCAGGCAATATTGCAGGATCGTATTTCAGTGTCAAGATCAGAGCGGGATCAAATTGAGCCCCATCCGGTCCAAACTCATAGGCCATTGCTAATACCGCTTCAGGGGGTACTGGTACGGGAAGTGTATCCAGCTCGATGGCTGAAAGGGCCGCCAGGGCTTTGCCGTCAGCATCAGATAACTTAGTATTCTCAAGTATGTCCAGGGTGCCGCTGCCGTCTTCAAGGTGGAGACGAACCGTATCTTGCACAATACCCAATGTGTCTACTGTTAATCCTGAAGTGGAACTAAGCCCGGTGATGGTCAGCGACGTAATCACCGGAGGCGGGGGCGATTCCTCCCCCCCACCACCCGAAAGGACTGCAGGCTCGGATTCCTGTTGCGGCGGTGTGTAGGTGGCTGTAACGCTGGCAGTGGCGCAAACGGACTCGCCAGTAGGTGTGATACCCGAGGCGGTGGCGGTATTCACGATTGAGCAGCTATCAAGGTCGCCCTGGGTGACGGTACGGGTGCCCGTTACTGTCAATGTGGCACCCGGCTCTAGCGTCGCCGGCTGTGCCGGAGTGGATCCGGTAATGGTGAGTCCCGGATCGCTGATGGAAACATCGGTCAGGGTGACATGACCATCATTGGTTGCAACCAAGGTGTAAGTAAGTATATCACCAACATTGGTGTAAGTTGCCGGACTCACCGTCTTTACGATAGAGATGGACGGCAGGAGTAGATTAACCGTCCAGCTGTCTTCGGCGACCAGGATATTCGGGAACCCTGCCACCTGGTAAGTGGCGGTAACGGTCGACTCCAGTGGGTTAAGATCACCGGGTAAGACGACGTAGTCAATGCTGAAGGAGGTCACTTCACCAAGTTCCAGCACGGAGGAGCAAGCGGCAGCTGCCTGTGCGGTGATGTCGCCCAGCAGGCTATCGATGACACTCAACTGATTGAGTACAGGGCTATCAGCCGAACTGGTATTGGTGACGGTGAAATTATAGGTAACGTTATCGCCAACCATGGCTGTGTCGTCGCCAGTCACCTCTATGGTGAAGCTTGGCTGGAAGAGATTGACCGTCCAGCTGTCTTCGGCGACCAGAATATCCGGGGAACCAACCGGAGATACGGTCACTGTGGCTGTGTTGACCAACGGATCAGGGTCATCCTGTTGGACAATGTAAGTTCCGTTGAAGACCGCGACTCCGCCGGCGGCCAGGTCGATAGCTTCATCGATACCCAGCATGGGGTCGACCATATTGCCCACCAGGTTAGGCGTACCGGTTTCGCTGGTGTTGGTGACGGTGATGGTGTAGGTAACGTTATCACCGACCTTGGAGAGTTCAGTATCAGCGGTCTTTTCAATCGTGATGGAAGATGGCTGGGAGAGATTAACCGTCCAGCTGTCTTCGGCGACCAGGATATTCGGGAAGCCAACCGGCGATACGGTCACTGTGGCTGTGTTGACCAGCGGATTGGGGTCTCCCGCCTGGACGATGTATGCTTCGTTGAAGACCGCGCTTCCGCCGGCGGCCAGGTCGATAGCCTCATCCAGACCCAGCATGGGGTCGACCACGTTGCCCACCAGGTTAGGCGTACCGGTTTCGCTGGTGTTGGTGACGGTGATGGTGTAGGTAACGTTATCACCGACCTCGGCGAGATCGGTATCGGCGGTTTTTACAATTGTAATGGATGGCTGAAAGAGGTCAACCGTCCAGCTGGCTTCGGCGAACAGGATGTCCGGGAATCCTGTCGGTGACACGGTCACATTGGCCGTGTTGACCAGCGGATTGGGGTCACTGTCCTGGACGACGTAAGTTCCGTTGAAGACCGCGACTCCGCCGGCGGCCAGGTCAATAGCCTCATCCAGACCCAGCATGGCATCGACCACGTTGCCCACCAGGTTAGGCGTGCCGGTTCCGCTGGTGTTGGTGACGGTAATGGTGTAGTTGACGGTGTCTCCGACCTTGGATAGCTCGGTGTCCGCCGTCTTTTCTATGGCGATCGACGGCTGTTCGCACGAAGGGACAGTGATGGTGTTACTATCCAGTGTTACTGCGCCATTTAGCGCCAAAGCTCTACCATACAGGGTTGCACCGTTATTTAGAGTAATGCTCGTGAGAGCGATAATATTCCCCTGGAAAGCGGTATCAGTACCGAGAGTAGCTGAACTGCCGACCTGCCAATATTTGTTGCAGAAACCCGGAGGTTCATTGATCACGACAACAGACGAGTTGCTTGCGGTCGTGAGCGTACTTCCTATCTGAAAAATAAACACCGAATCGGGGTCGTTCTGTGCATCAAGGGTGAGTGTCCCAGTCAACTGGGCTGACGTCGAAAAAGTGTATACACCTGGCGTGAGCGTAAGGCCACCCAGATCCTGTCCGGTCAAATCAACAGTAGACGGTTCACCAGATAAAGCAATGTAAGCGTTGTTGGCATCAATCTGAGCCTGAAGCGCAACTGCATCAGCTACGTACATTGTTCCCGGGGGTACCACGATTCCTGGCGGAAAGCCAGTGACCGAGGTACCTGGCGAGAGACCCAGGTCTCCGTTAATAACGCTTGAGCCGGTGTTTGTTACCGTCGAGGCACCGAGCACCGCGAAACTCTCTGCCGTACCCAGTGATGGCGCGGTCGCCGCAAATACTTGGTCTGGTGTACCGAATATCTGGATATTGGTAAGGACCATTACCAATACCAGGATTACCTGTATCGCCACCTTGGTCATTCTTCGCAATTTCAACATGTTAGCCTCCAATTGTTGTATTTTGTATTACAGAGACCTTCTGCGTTTAATCTGCCGAGCACTAGCAATCGTTAAGATACCGATTATGATAATAGCTATAACTCCGAGGATCACCCATAAATTGATGGATGGAGCAGGTGATTTTCCGGTTATCGGTTGCGGAGTCTCTGATATTGAGGCTTCCGCAGGCGGAACAACCGCGGATGGCTCTGAAGGAGTTAGCGTTTTGGTTGGTTGCGTGGGTGCAGGTTCAGTTGTCGGAGTGACCGTTGGGGTAACTGTAGGAACAGGTGCAGGTGTTACCGGAGGAACAGCAGAGAGAATTGCAAAGTGAGTAAAGTGACTGACCTGTGCTGAAATCTGTCCTGTTGCCGCATCTACCTGGCTATTGCTCAATATCTGCCAGGTTGTTCCGTCCCAGAAAGCTAACTGAAGCTCGGAGAGCAGTGTCCCGGCAGGTAAATCTGCTATGTTGAAGTGCAGGGTGAGAGTAATTGGTGGGTTGAACGTGGCTCCGTCAGGTCCAAAATTATACCCGGCGACAATAATGTTGTCGGCAGGAGGTTCCGGTGGTGAAGCGGTCTGGGCGCAGGTGATAGCACTGAGCGCGGAACCGTTCCTGAGCATCTTGGTACCGGCAGGAATAAGAATCTTTGCCTGTCCGTCAGTCGAAGTTAAAACGCTGGACGATATAACCTCACCCTGTGCGTTTAGCACTGGAGCAGATCCAGACATTCCAGACAAATTCAGGCTGGTTAGACTGCTGCTACCACCACCGCCGCCACCGCCACCAGACGGCGGAGTTGACGGTGTTGTAAAGGTTGCTTGTGCCCCGTAAGCGGTCCCTGTACCAACCACCTTAGCGCGGTAGAAGTAAGTCGTTCCCGCAGTAAGTCCAGCCAGGTTGGCAGTAAAGGCCCCGATGTTTGTCAGAGAAGAAGGAGCTCCTGCGACAGTATCCCCATAGCTGGTGGAAGTGCCGTATTCAAAGTATACATTCGCGCTGCTTGCATTGCCTAACGAGGTAAGATTACCATTCATGATAGCAGTGGAAGCGGTTACACTGGTAGCCGCATTAGTAGTCACTGACGGTTCAACACGATAGCGAATATAGAGTCTGGGAGCAAAACCGGTGTGTTCGAAAGTAGACCCTGCGGCCCCCGCTCCAGCGGTACTACCATCATTATCGACCAGTATCTGGATTACGCCGTTGTTATAACTGTAACTGGATACCAACTCCTGGATAACTGAGGCAAAGTTGGGGCTTGTGTGCCACGTGATATCAGAATAGCCATTTGTCCAGGCTACCCCTGTTGCCGTACGTACGCGACTGGAGTGGTCATCCGCGCTGGTTGGAGCAGATGGATTGTCTGCTGCTTCAGCGAAAATCTTGAGAGAAGTACCTGTATACCAATTGCTATGTATCGTCTCCAGGAATGCTTCATCGATTATTGCATTGGCTGGAATAGTGATATCTGTGAATCGGAACCACGCATTATGAGTTGCGTTTTCGGTAGGACTGCCGGCTTCATACCAGGTAACATTATCAGAGAAATCCCCCGAACTGCTGGTACTATATCCGTCATCGGTTCCCTCGATTATACTCTTCAGGATTTCTGTTAATGAGTCATTACTGGCGAAACTGACCACTATGGTATGATTAGCCATAACATTATCGAAGTCATAGCTCCCCACCGCTCCCACTGATACCCCATCCACCAGCACATCAGCTACGTGGTACCCGATTACGGCAGCGATTGCGAAAGTCTGGCTGTCACCCGGGTTAACCTCTACCACTCCCGACGGCATTATCGAACCGTTGGCGCCGGCTGAGGCAGTAATGGTATAGGGCTCCGTAGTATCATCAGCAAACGTGGCGCTGATGGTATGGTTGGCAGTGACATTGGTGAAGTGATAGCTGGTTACCGCTCCCACCGGTGTTCCATCCACCAGCACATTCGCGACATGGTATCCAGTATCGGGGGTTATGATAAAGGACTGGTTATCACTCGAACTAACTGTCACCGCACCCGACGGCGCAATCGAACCGTTGGCGCCGGCTGAGGCAGTAATGGTGAATATTTGGGTATCAGGTATTGTCCAGTTAGCACGGCTCCAGTTCCCTTCGGGATTGTCGGTAAACTGTGCCTGGTATCCCACATAGTCCCTCATGCCGATAAATACTACCTGCGGGGTGCTGTCAACCCATGAGGTGAAGACTATGGCATTACCCGTTGGGCACCAGAAAGGCTGTTCATCGGTGATATCGTTATCCGTCAGACGGACCGGATTAGATCCATTAGCATCCATAGTATATATTTCGCTATTGCCGTCACGCATTGAGCTGAAACTAATCTGGGTCCCGTCAAGTAACCAGGACGGGTATGTGTCCGAAACATCATTATCGGTGAGTCTGGTTTGGCCGGTACCGTCGGCATTCATAACGTATATCTCGTAGTTGCCGTCACGATTAGAGACAAATGAAATCTCAGTGCCGTCCGGTGAGAAGGTAGGCATGATGTCCGAA